>JAAZGM010000018.1 GCA_012511245.1 Methanomicrobiales archaeon
GGAAGCCGTGTCCCGGGAACGAACCGGGACCCTGTTCATTTCCAGATTTTCCCCATGCAGTGGACCGTGGTGGCTATCGCCATTGGGGTGGGGCTTACGGGGAGGGGCGCGCCCCTCCCCTGTCTCCATCATGTATGCCTCTAATTGTTGCCCCCCCACCCCGCCCGCACTTCGGCCTCCTCCCCCTTCCTGCAGGGCGGGGGCAGTGCGTGGCGATAGTCGCGGGGAAGCCATGCACGGTTCTTCTCCAGAGTCTCCCCGTGCTTGTAAGAGGGCGCTGACAACACAGATAATATGCATTTCGTAAACAGCGAAATTGCAAGAGAAATTGCAAAATAAGGGGCGAGGGTTTTTCTATGGTTTCAGGACAGTTCGATATGCCCGACGATCCGGAGTTTCCCGCCCTCGAGGTAGTGAAGCACCGCTCTATCGCCGGGGAGGTAGACGAGATCCTTTTCAAGCGCAAGCGTGAGCACCGGTCGCCGCCAGTCACCATCGTCCCGTACCGCCTCCACCCGTGCCGGGATGAACTGCATCCAGTGGCCGATATGGAGCACCGTCCCCGCCGTGAGCGGCGCCGGCCAGTATTTGACCAGGGCCGCCCGTGCCTCGATCGTTATCCCGGTCTGGATAGCAGGATCGTCGGAGAGGACAAAACCACGGTCGAGGTCGTCGGACTCGATGTTCTTGAGCGCAAGCCCCACGCGGTCGCCTTCAGCCGCCCAGTCGAAGTCGTCGTCGTGTTTCTGGATCGATCGCACCGTTATCGCTTGCTCTCCCGGATAGACCTTCAAGGTGTCGTGCTTCTTGATCCCGCCCCGCACAACACCGCCGAGGATGACCGTCCCGATGCCGCGGACGTTGAAGTGGTGATCGATGGGGATAACTCCAAGGGAACCCGTGGCAGGTGGGACAGATGAACAGGCATGCGCCCCGGAAAGCAGGTGATCACGTAGCGTTATCGGATCATCGTCCACGAACTCGTAGCGCTCGAGCACCGTCCCCCGGAGGAGCGGTGCGACGTCTCCGGGAGTGAGGTAGTTTCGGAGGACGATGTAGCCCTGCTCCACCCTCGCCTCATCGAGCATCAGCACCCACTCCCCGAGCATCGGGGTGATCTCGCCGACCACAACGAGAGCCGCATCCGCCATCGATGCGGCGTAAAAGAGCGGTGCCAGCCGCTCAGGATACCGCGTCGGCTCGATGATGGTGACGGTATCCTCACCCTTCTTCAGGTTATAAAAGGTTATATCGGATTCCGTGCCCTTCTTCCCGAGGTCCTTTGCATAACCAGCAGGCCCCAGCACGGCGACATTCAGATTGCCCATATGGGAGAGAGGTTTGCCGGCTCATCGTATGAGGTTTACTCAGGCTGCAGGAATTCAGCCGACCTTTCCGCATACTCACCGTGCAACACAACTAGATAATTTTAATAACAACAAATCAATTTTACTTATACCAGAATGTCCAGAAACAGATTACTTGCAATCGCGATTCTCATCGGCGTTCTTCTCGTCAGCATGGTTCTCGCCGTCACTCTCGGGCCAACCAGCGTCGCAATCTGGACGTTCTTCGATCCCCAGATAGTCTGGACGATCGCCTGGAGTCCGGAGACCGGCCTTATTCTTCGACCGCATGGGCACGAGATCGACTGGATGATCCTGTGGGATATCAGGCTTCCACGGGTGATCGCCGCGGCGTTGGTCGGGTGTGCGCTTGCCGTGGCAGGCGCGGCCATGCAGGGGTTGTTCAAGAACTCCATGGCCGACCCCTACATCCTCGGCACTTCGTCCGGCGGCTCGCTCGGGGCCGCGATCTCGATCGTCCTCTTTGCGGGATCGGGGCTGCCGATCTTTGCGTTCATAGGGGCGGTGATCGCTACGTTCACCGTCTATACCATCGCCCGCCAGGGTGGGAGGATCCCGGTCGAGACACTCCTGCTCTCCGGCGTCGCCCTCTCCATGCTCTTCTCTGCGTTCCTCTCGTTCCTCATGTATACCGCCGGACAGAGCCTCCACCAGATCATGTTCTGGATGATGGGCGGGTTCTGGAGCGTCTCATGGAACAACGTCTTTGTTGCCATCCTCATCCCGATCGGGTGCGCAGTCGTCTACCTTTATGCACGTGACATCAACATCATCTCGCTCGGGGAAGAGGATGCGATCCACCTCGGCGTGAACGTCGAACGCCTGAAACAGATCCTCCTCTTCGTCAGCGCGTTCCTGACAGGTATAGCGGTCTCCATCGCAGGGGCGATCGGGTTCGTCGGCCTGATTACACCCCATGTGATGCGCCTGATCGTCGGGCCCGACCATCGCCTCCTTATCCCCGCCGCCGCCCTTGCAGGCGGCATCCTCCTCGTCTGGTCAGATACGTTCACGAGGACGTTTGCCGGGGATATGCCGGTCGGGATCGTAACCGCCTGTTTCGGCGCACCGTTCTTCATCTACCTTCTGCGGAGCCGGATGAAAGCATGAAACCGGTCGATATCATCAATATCGGTGTCTCTTACGGCACAAAGAAGATCCTCGATGCGATCTCACTGCACGCGGATAGGGGCGA
>JAAZGM010000019.1 GCA_012511245.1 Methanomicrobiales archaeon
ACACCACTGGCAATATTGCCTAGTTTCGCAATTCCAACTTTTACAACCACTTTAACACCTCTCAAAATTTGAGAACACGATAGTATCGCCAAGTTCTCATATAAACATTTTGAAATGCGCTGAAAATTCCGCTCCCTTCTCGGAGGTGGTTAAGGGAAAGTGTTTAAGTTTATCCTGCCTATATATATTTGATGAAGCAAGGTCTGCTCACCGATCGTCAGAAAGAAGTGCTGCGCTATCGGAAGAAGGGGTTGACGCAGCAACAGATCGCGGAGATTATCCATACCTCAAAAGCCAACGTCTGCACCATCGAAAAGGCCGCTGTCGAGAACATCGCGCGCGCGCGTGAGACACTTGAGTTCCTCTACACCCTCGACGGCACGCACCTCTGCACCCTCCAACAAGGTCTCGATCTGCTCAAAGCGCCGGAGTTCATCTATGCCGAAGCAGAGAAGCGGGGCTTGAAGGTCAAATACGATACGATCTCCCTCATAAATCGCCTTCGGGATGCAAACCCCGAACGGTTCAGCGGGAGGCAGGTTCGCGAGGATGTTGAGATCTACATAAGCAAAGACGGCGATATCTATTTCGGATGATGCTGTTTCAATGGGCGCGCACACGGCAATCCTGCTAGGAGCAGGAGCCATAGGGAGCACACCGTACGCCCGCGCATCATGACCGAGGCCGTTACTGCTTCATCTGCCTCATCTCAGCCCTGTATTCAGGTTAATCGGGGATACCCCCTGAGCGATGAGGCGCTTTGTACAAATCCCCGGAAAACCCGATAACAAGGTTTATATCCCATTTTAAGTAATGTTTAAGAAACCGCTCTGCATGATTCAGCCTGATCTTCAGGGATATAGGGCATCATATATGGCTTGAATTCCTGAAATGGGTCTCCATATCGCGTATCGCGAATCTGGAACCCGCGGCGGAGAGTGCAGGAGGTAGCAGACACAGTGATGGTCGAGTCCTCCTCACGGAGGGCCGATGTCGATATGGAGTTGTGCTCGTCACAACGGGATGACAGGAGCTGGATCTGATCGAGACGCTGGGCCAACGCCAGTGCAGCGCGCCCGGTTCCGGGGAATATGTTCCCGGAAGCGTCAAAGCGTCAGGATCTATTTGCGACGACTGGAACGTACCCGGTGCACACCGGGCCGGCAGCAGAGAGAGGTCGAGGCGCACAGAGACGAATGTCTCTATGTAGTCCCGCCCCCTGCCGCCTCCATCAACTGTTTCCCTTCACACCCCGGCATAAATGTCCCGGTGTTCGATATCCCACCCCATCCGGGTTTGTCAGAAGGCTACCGTGCCGGCATCCCTGGCACGGCAGCCCGGCGCATGCATCGTGCTGCAGCACCCCTGCAGTCGATGCCTCGCGCTATAACGCACGAAGGGTTGATTGAAAGATGCCGAATTTACACAGACCACGCAGAGGATCCCTCGCATATAGCCCGAGAAAGCGGGCGAAAAGCCCGGTCCCCCGTTACGCCTCATGGCCGGAGTACACGGGCACCCCGGTTGTGCAGGGATTTGCAGGGTACAAGGTGGGAATGACCCACGTCATCATGGTCGATGACCACAAGAGCAGCCCTACCGAAGGCAAGGACGTGATGGTGCCGGTGACCGTGGTTGAGGTTCCGCCCATGCGGGTGGCCGGCGTACGTGCATACGGTGAAGATACCTACGGAAAGCACGCGCTGACCGAGGCATGGACGGCCGATCTCGACGAGGAACTGTCCCGTCGGATCAACGTCCCGAAGAACCACGACACCGCCGCTGCCATCGATGCCATCAAAACCGCCATCAGCGAAGGCAAGGTCGCGGAGCTCTACGCTCTCGCCTATACCCGGCCGATGGAGCTCACCGGCGTCCCGAAGAAGGTTCCCGACCTGATGGAGATGCGGATCGCAGGCGGAAGCCTTGACGACCAGATCGCCTACGCCGCGGAGATCCTCGGAGAGGAGATCACGGTCACTGGAAACCTTGAGGTCGGCGAGTATGTCGACGTCACCGCCGTCACCGCCGGCAAAGGCACCCAGGGCCCTGTCAAGCGCTGGGGCGTCCAGGTCCGGAAGGGGAAACACTCCCGCGGCGGCAAGAAGCGCCACATCGGCAACCTCGGCCCCTGGCACCCGCACCACGTCCGGTGGCAGGTCCCGCAGTCCGGTCAGATGGGTTACCAGCAGCGCACCGAGTTCAACAAGCGGATCTTAAAGATCGGCACCAACGGTGACGAGATAACGCCGGCAGGCGGGTTCCTGCACTACGGTCTCGTGCGCGGCCCCTACGTCCTGATCAAGGGTTCCGTTCCCGGGCCAAACAAGCGGCTTGTCCGGATACGGACCGCGATACGGCAGGGTGAACACATCATTCGCACACCGACGATCAACTTCGTCAGTATGCAGAGCCAGCAGGGGTGAGCAGCGATGAAGGCACAGGTTCGAACACTGACGGGCGAAGTCGCCCATGAGATCGATCTCCCCGAGATCTTCAACGAAGAATACAGACCCGACCTGATCAAGCGGGCAGTCCTCGCGCTCCAGAGCACCCGGTTTCAGCCGCACGGAACAGACCCCTATGCAGGTCTCCGCACTTCCGCAGAGTCCTGGGGCAGCGGCCGGGGTGTCGCCCAGATCCCCCGCCTGAAGAACGGCAGCAAAGCAGCACGGGTTCCGCAGGCAACCGGTGGGCGCGCAGCGCATCCCCCGAAGGTTGAGAAGATCCTCGTCAAAGAGATCAACAGAAAAGAGAAACGCAAAGCTTTCCGGTCCGCCGTCGCAGCCAGCACCTACACCGACCTTGTTCGGGGTCGCGGACACCTCTTCGAGGGCGATCTCCCGCTGGTCTTTGATGACCAGTTCGAGGGTATCACCCGCACCGGCGATGTCATCGCAGCGCTCACCGTTCTCGGTGTCTATGCGGATGTCGAGCGGGCGAAGGGCAGCCGGAAAGTCCGTGCAGGTCGTGGCACCATGCGTGGCCGCCGCTACAAGCAGCGCAAGAGCGTCCTCATCGTCACCGGCGGTGAACCGCTCCGGGCAGCCCGAAACCTTGCGGGCGTCGATGCCGTTGCAGTCGATCAGCTCAACACCGAACTGCTTGCACCCGGCACCCAGGCTGGCCGTCTGACGATCTGGACGGAGTCTGCAATCAGGAGACTGGAGGAGTTCTCATGAAACTGAAACACCCGTTCGTTACTGAAAAGGCAATGATGATGCTCGAGGGTGAGAGCAAACTCCAGTTTATCGTCGAGAGGAATGCCACCAAGCAGGCAATCAAACGTGAACTGGAATCCTCCTTCGAGCATGAAGTGGTCAGCGTCCGCACGATGATGACCATGAAAGGCGAGAAAAAGGCCATTGTAACGTTTGAGGATGCAAAAGCAGCCGAAGATATCCTCAGCCGGCTGGGAATCATGTAAGGTGAGTGACGATGGCACATAGAATCATAGCACAAAACCGCGGAAGAGGCGGCCCATCCTACCGTGCACCGTCGCACCGGTATAAGGCGGCACTTCGGCACGCGGGGAAGAATGACGTCCTCATATTGGGGAGCGTCATCGATATCGAGCACGATCCTGCCCGTCACGCACCGATCGCCCTTGCCCGGCTCGACAGCGGCGAGAAGGTCTACGCCCTCGCCACCGAGGGGCTCGGTGTCGGGGATATCATCTCCTGGGGCACGGGAGGCATAGTAAGGAACGGCAACACCCTGCCGCTCCGTGAGATCCCGGTCGGCGCTTACGTCTGTAACATCGAGGCCAGGCCGAACGACGGCGGCAAGTTCGTCCGCTCAGGCGGCGTCCAGGCTCTCGTCATCGGTAAAGCCGAGGATGGCAGGGTAGGCATCAGGATGCCGAGCGGCAAGAACAAGTGGTTCAACGGCGCCTGCATGGCAACCGTCGGTATCGTTGCCGGCGGCGGACGGGGTGAAAAACCGTTCGCCAAGGCAGGAAAGAAACACTTCCACGTCAGGTCGTCTGCCGAGAAATGGCCTCGTGTCAAGGGTGTCTGCATGAACGTCATCGACCACCCGTTCGGTGGCGGTGGACACCAGCACTGTGGACGGCCAAAGACCGTCGCCCGCGGAACGTCCCCCGGGCGGAAGGTCGGGCATATTGCCGCCCGTAGAACCGGCAAGTGGAAGAAGTGAGGGGTGAAGCATGGCAAAGAAGATACAGAAGCGAATGCCGCGGCGCCGCGAGGAGTTCACCTACCGTGGCTACTCCATTGCGGACCTGCAGCAGATGGCTCTCTCCGAGCTGCTGCCGCTCATGCCGGCCAGGGCACGCAGGAAATTTGACCGGGGTCTCTCCCGGGAGCACGAAAAACTCCTCGCTGATCTCCGATCCGGGGATGGAGCCATCCGCACCCACCTGCGCGACATGATCATCATGCCCGAGATGGTGGGAAGGACGATCGAGATCCACAACGGAAAGGAGTTCCAGAAGGTGGAGATCCAGCCCGAGGCGGTCTTCCACTACCTTGGGGAGTTTGCACTGACTCGCAGGAGAGTCTCTCACGGCAGCGCCGGTATCGGTGCGACCCGGTCGAGTAAGTACGTACCGCTGAAGTGATGGACATGGCAAGAACAGAGTATTCAGCAAAGATTGAGGGTGAGAACATCGCTCGCGCGAAAGCGAACGAACTTCCCATCTCTCCCAAGCACTCGATCGAGATTGCCAGGTTCATCCGGAAGATGACCACCACCGAAGCAAAGGCATACCTCGCCGATGTGGTTGAACTGAAGAAGGCCATCCCCTTCAAGCGGTTCAACCGGAACGTCGCCCACAAGCGCGGCCTCTCGAAGTGGTCGGCCGGGCGCTACCCCGTCAAGGCCGCCGAGGCCTACATCCGGCTGCTTGAGTCTGTCGAGAAGAACGCCGAGTATATCGGTCTAGATACCGAAAAACTCCGGATCGAACACGTCGCCGCCAACGCCGGCCGTGGACTCCGGGCATTCTTCCCGCGTGCGATGGGTCGCGCCACTCCGAAGCGCAGAGAGACTGTGAACATCGAGATCATCGTGACCGAGGTGGCGTAATGGCAATCGAGAAGAAATTTATCACTGACGGCGTGCGCAACGTCCGTGTTGAGAAGTTCCTTACGACGGAACTCAAGCGTGCCGGATACGGCGGCATGGACATCGCCCGGACACCGCTCGGCACCCAGGTGACGATCTTTGCGGAGAAGCCCGGCATCGTGATCGGGAAAGGCGGCAAACAGGTTCGCCAGCTCACGCAGGATCTCGCTACCACCTACGACATCGAGTCGCCGCAGGTCGAGGTCCAGCAGGTTCAGAACCCCAACTTCAACGCCCAGATCATGGCGGAGAGGCTTGCGAACGCTCTTGAGCGCGGCTGGTACTTCAGGAAGGCCGGATCGAGCACGATCCGCCGGATCATGGATTCCGGTGCGCTCGGCTGCGAGGTCGTCATCGCCGGGAAACTGACCGGGTCACGGTCGCGGACGCAGAAGTTCACCGAGGGCTACATCAAGCACTGCGGTGAACCCAGCGAGGCGATCGTCGAGAAGGGCTACGCGGTTGCGATCAAGAAACTCGGAACCATCGGTGTTCAGGTCAAGATCGTCCCGCCGGATGCACGGCTGCCCGACACCTTCGATGTCCTTGAGCCCGAACCGAAACAGGTTCCGGCAGAACCCATCGAGCCTGAAGAAGTGGGTGAAGAGGTCTTCGAGGAAGAGTTCGAGGAGGAGATCTGAATGGCAATCTTTCGGGCACAGGAAGTTCGGCAGCTCTCTGATACCGAGCTTCTTGAGCAGGAGCAGAAACTCTCCTTTGAACTGATCCAGGAGCGCGGCAAGGTCAGCGCCGGTGGTGCCACTGAGAACCCCGGGAGGATCCGCGAGATCCGGAGGACGATCGCACGCATCCGAACCGAGCAAAATGCGCGGAGGAACGCATGATCTCTCCCCGGAACGTCCTGCGGCACGAGTTGATCGGCCTCGACGTTCTGGTAGTTTGCGCAAGCAACCCGGGTCATGCCGGGGTATCCGGTCGCATCATCGATGAGACCCGGAATACCCTGGTCATCCTGACCGGGCAGGGAGAAAAAAAGATACCAAAGCGGTTCAGCGTGTTCCACTTCCGGCTTCCCGATGGCACGGTCGTCGATGTCGACGGCTCGAGCCTCGAGATGCAGCCGGAACGGCGGATCAGCATGCGCATCAGATAAATGAGGATGAATAATGGCACGAAACATTGGGTTGGACATCCCCGTTCCGGAAACGGAATGTGAGGATGTAAATTGTCCGTTTCACGGCACTTTGCCGGTACGCGGCCAGGTGATTACCGGCAAAGTCGTGAGCGACCGTATGAACGGTACCGTCGTGGTGGAGCGTGAGTTCCTCCACTACGTCAAGAAATACAAGCGGTATGAGAAACGCAGATCCCGGTATCATGTCCACAGCACGCCCTGCATCAACGCCGGCGTCGGCGACGTGGTCCGGATCGCGGAATGTCGTCCGCTCTCGAAGACCAAGAACTTTGTAGTGGTCGAGGTGATGAAGGAATGAAGGCGATGCAGGCAAAGATTCCGCGCGCCCTCGCCACCGGCTCCAGGATGGTCTGTTCCGACAACACCGGCGCACGGCTCGTGGAGGTCGTCTCAGTCGATCTTTACCACGGCGTCCGCCGCCGGCAGCCCTGCCTGGGCATCGGCGACGTTGCGACCGTGAGCGTCAAGAAAGGCACCCCCGAGATGCGGCGGAAACTTGAGAAGGCAGTGGTCATCCGGCAGAAGAAGGAGATCCGCCGCCCGAACGGTATCCGCCTCTCGTTCGAGGACAACGCCATGGTGCTCATCAACGATCGCGGCGAACCGAAGGGAACCGAGATCAAGGGGGCTGTCCCCCGTGAGATCGCGGAACGTTTCCCCAAGATCGCCTCCATGGCGACGACAATCGTGTAAGGTGTGGTAGATATGGTACGCATAGTTAGCAAACAGCCGAGAAAACAGCGCAAGGCGCGTTACAACGCACCGAACCACACCCGGGGCCGTTTCCTCTCCGCATCGCTCTCCCCCGAACTCCGCGGGAAGTATAGCATCCGGAGAACCCGTGTGGTCAGGGGTGACACTGTGAAGGTGTTCCGTGGAGACTTTGCCGGCGACGAAGGCGTCGTCGATGCGGTGGATATGAAGGCGTGCCGGCTGGTCGTGCATGGTGTGATGGTGACGAAGGCGGATGGAACCGAGGTTCCCCGCCCGGTCGATCCCTCAAACGTGCAGATCACGAAGCTCAACCTGAAAGATAAACTACGTGTGGAGAGACTCGGAGGCGGAGCGTAATGTCTGGATATCTCAAGCGTCTGGTAGCGCCAGGCTCCTGGCACATCCCGAAGAAAGTACAGAAATTTGTCATGAAGACCGCTCCTGGTCCCCACAACGCCGACGCCATGCCGGTCGGGGTCTGGCTCCGCGAGCACATCGGCCTTGCGCAGAACGCAAGCGAGGTCAGGAAGATCCTGCACCAGCGCGACATACTTGTCAACGGCCGGGCCTGCAGGGACCCCCAGATGGGGCTTGGTGTCTTTGACATCGTCTCGATCCCCAAGACCGGGAAGCACTACCGCATCCAGCTCGATCTTCGGGGCAACCTGGTTGCCGTCGAGATCCCGGCAGAGTCCGCAAAAACCCGGCTCTGCAAGATCCGGAACAAGACCACGATCAAGGGCGGCAAGGTGCAGCTGAACCTCGCGTTCGGTGCAAACATCCTCGCCGACAATACCTACAAGGCAAAGGACTCTATCGTCGTGACCCTCGGGATAGACGGTGAAGAGCGGCTCAAGATCGTCGACCACTTCCCCTTCGCGGAAGGCAACGTTGCCATGATCGTCGGCGGCAAACACTCCGGCAGGATCGGCCGGGTCATCGAGATCATCAAGACATCAGGCTCTGTCCCGAACCGTGTTATCCTTGCGGACGACTCAGCCGGCGAGCGGTTCGAGACCATCGAGGATTACGTCTTCATGGTCGGCCGTTCCGCGATAGCGCCCGAACTGGAGGCCTCGGCATGACCGCGATGAAGGAGATCTACATCGACAAGGTCGTCGTGCACATGGGCGTCGGGGAGAGCGGCGAACGGCTGGTCAAGGCGGAGGATCTCGTAACGCAGATCACCGGCCAGAAACCTGTCCGCACCATCGCGAAGCGGACCCAGCCGGCGTTCGGTATCCGGAAGGGCGCACCCATCGGGTGCAAAGTCACCCTGCGCCGGGATAATGCCGAGAAGTTCATCACAACCGCTCTTGAGATCATCGAGCGGCAGCTTGCTTCCTCGCAGTTCGACCAGACCGGGAACGTCTCATTCGGCATCGAGGAGCACACCGACTTCCCGGGCATGTCCTACGACCCGACCATCGGTATCTACGGCATGGACGTCAACGTGGTACTCGAGTACCGCGGTGTGCGGATTGCAAGGAGAGGGATCGAGCGCAGAAAACTGCCGGCCGAGCAGAAAGTGAACAAGGAAGCTGCCATCGCGTTCATGCGCGAGCACTACCAGGTGGAGGTGTAACGAATGGCGGAAGAGTCAGGCGCAACGGGCGAGAATGTACGGAAGTTCGGCCGCGGCGCGAACGAATGCCGCATCTGCGGCCGGAAGCAGGGCCTTGTACGGAAGTATGGCATCTACTTCTGCCGCCAGTGTTTCCGCGAGTGGGCGGGCAAGATGGGCTTTAAGAAGATGAACTAGGGGTAAAGAACATGGCACGACTGAATCCAATCGCTGACGCGATGAGCACAATCAAGAATGCCGGAGATGCTGGCAGGAGCGAGGTCATCGTAGAACCCGCAAGCAAGCTTCTCGGTGCAATGCTTCGCGTCATGCAGGAAAACGGCTTTATCAGCGGCTTCGAGTTCATCGATGACGGTCGCGGCGGCCAGTTCCGGGTCCAACTTTCCGGAACGATCAATAAGTGTGGCGCCATCAGCCCCCGGTTCGCGGTGGCAATGGCTGATATGGAATACTGGGAGTCGCAGTATCTTCCCGCAAAGAACTTCGGTATCCTGATCGTCTCCACCTCGAGAGGAGTCATCTCTCACACCGAGGCACGGAACGAAGGGATTGGCGGACAGTTGCTGGGCTACGTCTACTAAGGGAGGGAATGAGTATGGCAATAACACGGCAGATCGAGATCCCTCCCGGTGTTGACGTCACGTTCGACGGCGGTGTTCTCACGGTCTCCGGACCAAAGGGCAGGCTGGTTCGCGACATGCGCTTCCCACAGATCGACCTCAGGGTGGAAGATGGTGGAGTCATCGTCTCCACGGCATCCGACAAGAAGCGGATCCTTGCCATGACCGGTACGATCGAGGCTCATGCAAAGAACATGGTCAGGGGTGTTGCTGACGGTTACGAGTACCGGATGAAGGTGGTCTACAGCCACTTCCCGATCCAGCTCAAACTGCAGGGCAACC
>JAAZGM010000132.1 GCA_012511245.1 Methanomicrobiales archaeon
GAGATCCCCATCCTCTTCCAGACGATACCGGACACGGATCCGGGTCGCCGACTCCCCGTGACGGAGGGTGTTGTCCATCAGGTTGGCAAAGACCCGTGATAGCATCGGGTCGGCGTAGACGGCAAGATCCCCGGACTCATCATCTATCGGCAACTCGTGCATCGCCGCCGATCGGATCGCGCTGGAGATGCGCTGCCACTCCGGCGACCGGACACCGAGATCCGTGTAGTCGCGGGTGAACTCGATCTGACGCTGTATCTTGTCGGCTGCGTTCTTCACCCGGGCAAGGTACTCTCCTATATCCTCGCCGGGTTCGGCCTCCTGGGCGATCCAGAGGTTGCCGAGGAGGATCGTCAGCTGGTTCAGGACGTCGTGCCGGGTGATGCTGTTCATAAGGTTGAGTTTCTTGTTCGCAACGGCCAGGCTGTTCGTCTGCCGGAGAAGTTCCCCGGAATGGTATTCGATCTCCTGTTCCATCGCCTTGCTCTCGGTGATGTCCAGCATGGTGAATGCCATGCCCTGCGAGTGGTCACCCGGATCGATGGGCGTGATGGCAACCTGGACATCGCTGCTTGTGCCATCTTTTCGCATGAGGCGGGTCTCGAACATATACTTCCCGGCCCTTTTGATCTGGTCATCCATCCCCTCATAGGCGGCTGCGTACTCGGTCTTTCCTGAGTAAATCTGTTGAAAAGGCCGGCCGATGAGCTCGTCGCGTGTGTAACCAGTGATCTCGCAGAGCAGGTCGTTGACCTCTGTAATGGTCTCGTCCACCAGCATCCCGATACCTGCAGGTGCGGCACGGAAGATGCTCTCCATCTTTTCCGCCGTATCCTGCAGTGCCTCCTTCATCTCCCTCATATCGGTGACGTCCAGACAGTAGCCAATGAAACCGATGAAGTTTTCGTTGGCATCGTATCGGGGAGAACCGTCGTCCAGGATCCAGCGGTACTCACCATCATGCCGCCTCAGGCGGTAGACCATGCTGTATGGTTCGCGCTGGAAAAAAGAGTCCGTGTAGGTCTCGATGCACCCTGCGAGATCAGCGGGGTGCACCCCCTCAGTCCATCCGTCCCCACACTCATCTTCAAGCGTCCGGCCGGTGAAAGCGAGCCATGGTTTGTTGAAGTAGTCACATGCAAGATCCATACCGCATGTCCTGATCATGGCTTTGCCGCCGTCTGCGAGCGTGCGGAAGTGCTGTTCGCTCTCCCGCAGCGCATCTTCAGCCATCTTCCTCTCGGTTACGTCCTGCCACCCGCCGTAGAATCGTATGGAGCCGTCCGGATTGGTGAGGTGGTTGGCCGAGAAACGGATCCATCGGATCAAACCGTCCCGGCGAATCATCCGTACCTCAATCATCGTGGATTTGTCCGGGGTGAGCGAGAGAACCTCGCGCTCAAAGACGGACAGATCATCAGGGTGGAGAAGATTTCTGCAGCACTGCATCGAGAGAATTTCCTCGGTGGTATACCCGGTGATCTCATGCACCGCCCCGGTAACCATGCTGATTGCAGACTCGCCCGTATCCCTGACATCGCATACGTATACGGCATCGGACATGCTTTCTGAAATTCGTCGGTAGAGTTCTTCACTCTCCTTGAGCTGGCGCTGACTCCTGGCAAGATCGTCGAAACTTTTCCGGAGATCTTCCTCAATGGAGGTTAGCTGCTCGTATGCCGTCTGCAGTTCCTCGTGTTTCTGCTGGAGTTCTGCTGCCGCCTGTTTCCGGGCGGTGATGTCCTGTCCCTGCACGATCGTTGAGATCAGTGTTTTTCCATCACTGCCGGTGATGTTTGCCGAATTCCAGAGCACCGTCCTGACTTCGCCGGATCGGCACAGGATTGGGATCACCATGTCCTCCCAGAATTCGCCCGCCATCGCCCGCCGGATCAGTTCTATCGATGCATCTCGACTCTCCACCGGGAAGAGGAACTCATGGTTCTGCCCGATGGCTTCATCCGCAGGGATGCCGGTCAGGCGTTCAAAGGCCTTATTGAACCGGGTGAGGGTACCGTCCGGGTTCCAGACGGCGATCGGGGCGTTGGCGTGGTCGATCAGCCTCTCCAGGTAATCTTTTGTCTCGCGCAGGTTGGCTTCAGCCTGCTTTTGTACGGTGATATCCCTGACGATCTCGATCGCACCGGCGCACCTGCCTTCCCGGTCATAGAGTGGGGATGCCCTGACCATGAGTGTGGCCTCCCTTCCACCAGGTCTGGCAAGATCGGTTTCGCCTTCAAGGCTCTCTCCGTTCTTCGTCGTGATATCGTAGGGACAGTCCTTCATTCCACTGGACTCAAGGACATGATCGATCAGGATCGGGCGTGCCTCGCCGTAGAACGGAACCGCATGTGCATAATCGCCTCTTCCAAGCATCTTTGCTTTTGGGATGCCGGTCATCCTTTCGATTGCGCGGTTCCAGGCAATGATGCGCCCGCCTGTATCGAGGACGAAGGTTGCATCCGGGAGAAAATCGATGATGTCGGCAAGCTTGCGCTCACTCTCCTGGAGTTTGTGCTGGCTCTCGGCAAGGTCGTCGAAACCTGTCCGGAGTTCTTCTTCGATGGATGTGAGCTGCTCATACGCTGCCTGCAGTTCCTCATGTCTCTGCAGGAGTTCGAGTTGAGCAAGTTTTCGTTCGGTGATGTCGTGCACCATCCCGATTGAGTAGAAGACCTGCCCGGAATCGTCTCGTGTGTGTTCGCACCGTTCGACGACATACCGGACCTCCCCGGTATCGGCGCGGATGATCCGATGCTCGACAGTGTAGAAGTCCTTTCCTTCTGTGATGGAGGTCGAGTATGCTGCATCGACCAGCGCCCTGTCGGCCGGGTGGATCATCGAGAGGAACGCTTCATAGGTCATCGCCGTCCCCTCTGGGTCGATGCCGAAGATGCGGTAAGTCTCGTCTGACCATGTGAGGTGCCCGGTCTCGCGATCGAGCGCCCAGCTGCCGAGGTGCGCAAGGCGCTCGGCCCTGTGCAGCATCTCTTCGCTCTTCCGAAGCGCGACTTCGACCTCCTGCTTCCCGGCCAGCTGCTGGATCGTGTTTGCAAGTTCGGCAAACTGCGACCTCGGATCGCCTCCCTTCTGGAGGTAAGAGTCGGCGCCGTTGTTCAGCGCCTCGATCACCACCTCTTCGCGCCCTCTGCCGGTGAATATGATGAAGGGAATGAGCGATCCTGCCTCACGGATCCGTTTGAGGAGGACGATCCCGTCCATCTCCGGCATCTGGTAGTCCGAGACAACCGCATCGTACTGCCCGGTCATGATCATCTCGCATGCTTCGAGCGGGTCCGTCGTGGTATCGACGGAGATGCCGTCCGTCTGTTCAAGGAAGAGTTTCGCGATCTCGAGCAGTGCGGGTTCGTCGTCAACGTAGAGTATCCGGTGATTCGCGGGTGGGAACATACACGGTGGTACCTAGTACAGGTGGTGTTGGTGTATGATGATGTTATCTCTTTCGGATTGAACAATGTGATTATGTGGGAGGTTGGGAAATTATCGTGATGTTTGATGGGTTTTCAGCGGAAATAGGCTGTTTTGTGTCATACGGATAAATTATATCTACCGTTTCTGTTCTTGAGGGGATGCCAGGTTGGGAGTACTTTTGGTGGGCGGGATGGCAGGGCAGGCCGTTATCCAGTTCTTGAAGCCCTGAAGGGTGAAACCATCTGCCAGGTAAGAGAACAGTATACGTATGAGCGGGTCAAGGATGGGCCTCTGTTCAGGGTGTGCAGGGACTTATTCTGGAAGGTCGGCGTCGATCCGACCTGGACGGCGCTCGCCTCGGAAGCGCTGGTGAGAAGGGTCCCGGCCCGGAAGGTGTTCCTGACGATCAGCACCACGATGGATGCGTATAATTTGGCCTCGAACAGCACCGGCATACCCGGCCGCTTTTGATCTCGATATCTTGTGCTGGGCTCTTTATGTGTTTGCAGAAGAGGGTGAAAGATCTCTTCCGGGTAGATCGTCTACTGCAGGGGGCAGCAGACCAGAAACCCCGCCTCAGTACCGATCGTCAGGACTTCTGTCTCCTCTTCGCATGAATGGCAAACAGCCCACATGAGAGCGCAATCACACCCGCCCCGGCGGTGAACCCGGGCACGGTCTGCGGCGGCTCCTCCGGCTCCAGTTCCAGGTCGAGCCGGCTGGTAGTGTTCTCGAAGACAACCTCCCGGTGCAGGGGGAGGTAACCCTCCTTCTCGACCGATATCGTCTGTCCGTAGCCGAACGCGTTCGTTATAAGGTAGCTGCCGTCGCCAGCGGTCATGGTCGTCACGGGGTGCGGCCCCCAGGCGAGCGGGAGAGTGGATGCGAACCTCACCGTTGCATCCCGGACCGGCTGGCCGTCGATATCCCGCACCGTCCCGATCACGGTGATCCACGGCGGCGGCGGGATATCGACGTTGACGTAGACATGCAGCGCCGCCTCTGAGGTCGTTCCCAGGTTGTCGACCAGAGTCACGGTGATCGTCTCATTCCCTTCTGCGACCGGGACGGTGCAGGAAAAGTTGGTCGCATTCCCGCACGAGACCATCCCGACGCTGCTCTCGACCATCACATCCCGTATCCCGTTCGAGGCCTCCACCCGGCCGACGACCGTGGCCTCGGGCGGGGTGAGGTCGCTCCATACCACCTCGTACTGTTTCGGGGAGGTGACGGAGAGGAACGTCGAGGTCTCGACCGTCTCCGCCCCGGTCGCCGGGGCTATGGCCGATATCAGCACGAGGATACAGAGAATGATCCGAAGATTTTGTCTCATTGTCCGGCTCCGCGATTGAATAGTTAAGACAGGGTCTTTATATCCTTTCTGTGCTGCACATCTTTTGCGCACACAACTTTCTCCACCGGGATGGCAAAGGCGGTCGGGGTTTGCCGGGTAAGGCCCACTCCCCGGAAAAAGAGTTCGGTTAATCCCGGCGGCACCCCTCTCTTACCCGATCAACTTCACGAGCCCGTGCCGGGGCTCGATCACCTCGCCGCCGCGTTTGAGCTGCTCGAGGGTGTGCTCGACCTTGTCGCGAGAGAACCCCTGCTGCACCAGGATCTCGATCACCTCGTCGACC
>JAAZGM010000133.1 GCA_012511245.1 Methanomicrobiales archaeon
GAGTAGGTCAGGACCATCCGGTTCTTCGCGAACGTGAGGTACCAGTCGGCGTGCTCCGGGATCATCATCTCCGGGATGAGATAGTAGTCAGCAGAGGCGACGACGTCGGCGGGCTTGCCGTTCTCGGTCACCTTCTTGATGCAGTCGACGCTGCCGGCTGGCTCGAGGAGCACGGTGACGCCGGCATGTTCTGCTTCGAATTCTGCTTTCACCTTCTCAAACGGTCCGGTCAGGCTCCCGGCATGGAAGACCTTCACCTGGACGTCTTCGGCGGCGGTCGCCGTCGGCGTGGGGGTCGTCGTCGGGTCTTCGGTCGTCCCCGTGCAGCCGGAGAACAGAACCGCGGCAGCGACGATGAGACAGATAAACGCACATAGGCGGGTTAGTTTCATGAAATACGTTTGGCGGTGGCCCAATGTTAAAAGTATTCATCTCGGCAAATGTTAATCAAATTGATTTACCTGGCATTCCCGGACGGATCAGATTCCGGAGGAAAGGGCTTTGATGGGGATTCAGGCCCCTTTCCGCGGGATGAGATGAACCGCCTTCGCCTGGAGAGAGACCCAGACCTCCATCCCCTCGTGAAGATCGAGGGTCTCCGCCCTCCTCGCGGTCACGAGCGCGACGAGATCGCACCCGCAGTGCACCGTCACGTTCACGAACGGTGCCGTGGGCTCGATGGCGGTGACCGTGGCCGGGAACCTGTTCTCCGCCTCCTCGTGCATGGGCTCCCTCCGGTGCAGGGAGATGTCTTCGCCCCGGACGATCATCTCGACCTCGTCGGCGGGCGGCGGGGTCGCCGAGAGGATCTCTTTACCTCTTGCCTCCACCACGGTGAACTCTCCTCTCCGCGCGACGACCCGGCCGGGGAGGATGTTCTGGACGCCCACGAACCGAGCGATCCGCCGATCTTTTGGCTCGCGGAAGATCTCGCGGGACGGCCCGGTCTGGGCGATCGTGCCCTCGATCATCACCCCGACCCGGTGGGCAAGGCGCTGGCCCTGCGCCAGATCGTGGGTGCTTATGAGGACGGTCATGTTGGCCTCGCGGTTCAGGCGGGTCACGATCGCCTCGATGGTGGCGGTCGATGTCGGGTCCAGGTTCGCCGTCGGCTCGTCGAGGAAGAGGATCTCGGGATCGGTCACGAGCACCCGTGAGAGGGCCACCCGCTGCTGCTCGCCGCCGGAGAGATCGAGCGCCCGGCTCTTGATATAGCGGGAGAGCCCGACGGCTTCGAGGGCCTCCTTCACCTTCCGGTCGATCTCGTCGGCGGGAGCACGCCGGTACCGGAGCCCCATTGCGACGTTGTCGTAGACGGATGAGTTGAAGACGATCGGCCGCTGAAAGAGCATCCCCATCCGGCGGCGGAGGTCGAGCCAGCGCCCGGGCTCGCTGGCCACATCGATGCCGAAGACCGAGAGTTTTCCCTCGTTTGCCGGCTCGATCAGGTCGAGGACGCGGAGAAACGTGCTCTTCCCGGAACCGCTCGGCCCGATGAGCGCCAAAATCTCCCCCTCCCCGACCGTGAGGTCGACGTCGTGCAGGGCGAGAAGGTTGCCGTAAGACTTCCGTATAC
>JAAZGM010000134.1 GCA_012511245.1 Methanomicrobiales archaeon
TCCAGAACGGGGTTTCAGCAAAACAGAGTTAGCAGAGCCACGATTTAGGGGGGATCACGGCTCGAAGTCCATCACGACGGCGGAGTGGTCGCTCAACCCCTGCCCCCGCAGGTCGTGGAGGTACCAGCACGCCGTAGGGTTGAGGCGCGCGGATGCGAAGATATGGTCGTAGCGCTTGCACTTCGGGACGTCCTCGGGTCCGCGGTCGGGGCACCAGCTGTACTCCCTTGCCTGGTAGCCGTGGAGCTTCCGGAAGACGTCGGGGAGGTCGTACTCCGCGAGACCGGGGAGGACGTTCATCTCGGCGTTATACCACCACCTTCTCGGGCGGCCGAGATACTCATCGCTCTCGGAGATCGTGGTGGTGTAGGTTTTGTCCGGGATGATGTCGCGATAGAAGGGCACGATCGTCCCGTCCGGGAGTTCTGCCTCCGGGATATGGAGGTCGCCGCAGAATATTCGTGGTCGTGCAGATTGAACGGCGAGGTGCCGGTATATCCCTACCAGCGTCTCGGCCTTGGCGATCTCATTTCTCCTGCTTCCTATCGCAGTCGGTACATGGGCGTTGTGAATCTCAAACTCACCTGTGGGCGCGTTGATGACGGCGGAGACCACACGCTGCCTCCATGGGATATCGAAGTTGAGCGGATTCAGTGGCGTGAGGGGATACCTGCTCGCGATCAAGCACCCATATTCCTTTGCTTCGCCGGGAGGTGAGTACTGTTCTGAGAGCCGGGAGATGTTGTATGCAAATTGAAAAGGGTCGTTTGTACCCCGTGCACGGAGGTCGTTCAACCGCTCGGCCATGTAAGCCACCCGCGCGATCTCGACCAGCGCAAGGCTGTCAACGGAGTAGAGCAGCCCGTATTTCTCCAGTTCTTCCCGGAAGAGCGGCAGTGTCCGGTCAGTCACTTCCTGGAAAGCGATGATGTCAGGCGAGTGTTGGCAGACTGCTTCGACCTTCTTCTCCACGCTCTTTGGACCGGAGCGAAAGAGATCCACGTTCCATGATATTAGCCGCATATGCCCTGTACATGGGATGTAGGCACTCCTTGTTCTTTAAGACATCGAGTTAGGGATGATTATACCGGGCGGGATCACCTGTTTCGCTGTTCAGGCCCAATCCCGTGTTCCGCACAGTGCTTATCGATGGCATCGAGGAACCTTCTCCCGTAACGCTCCAGTTTTGCCTCACTGACGCCATATGTCCGGAGGAAGGCTGCGCTGGTCGCGGGGTAGGACGCTGCCATCTCCTTGAGGCTTCTGTCGTGGAAGACGACGAATGGCGGCACATGGTCAAGATCGGCAACGACCTTCCGGAGTCGGCGGAGCCTGAGGAAGAGTTCTTCGTCGTGGTCATCCCCGGCCTGTACCGAAACGATCCCCTCCGGGTGTGGTTCTGCGAGCGGCACCGGGACGGTTCCTGCGAGCACCTCACGACTCCGGCCGTTCAACACAAGGGTTGGGTACCTGCCGCCGGTCGATGTGATGACTCCCTTTCTCACCATCTCCTGGATGAAGAGCAGCCACTGGTCGCGGGTGTAGCTCCTGCCGGAACCGTAGACCGGGAGCCGGTCATGTCTGTTTTCGCGGATCTTTGCGCTCCTTGAGCCTGTGAGGACGTCGGCGATGTAAGATGCGCCAAACCTCTCTCCCGTCTCGCGGATGCAGGTTATGATCGCCGATGCGGCATCCGTCCCATCAAAGACCCGGGTCTCTGTCTCACAACGGTCGCATGCGCCGCATCGCTCCTCGGGGTAGGGTTCCCCGAAGTAGGCGAGCAAGAACTTCCTCCGGCACCCGGTGGTCTCGCAGTAGTCGAGCATCGTTCCGGCCTTGCGGTAGGCGATATCCTTCTGCGCCGCAGTAGAGTACTCCTTCTCGATGATGTAGCGGATTGTGCCGTAGTCGCCACGACTGTAGAAGAGGATGCAGTCGGCAGCCTCTCCGTCCCTCCCCGCCCTGCCGGTCTCCTGGTAGTAGGACTCGATATCCTTTGGGAGATCGGTGTGGATGACGAACCGGACGTCCGGTTTGTCGATCCCCATGCCAAAGGCGACGGTGGCGCAGATGATCGCAACATCACCGCGGGAGAAGGCCTCCTGGTGCTCCGCGCGGACGGCGTCGGGGAGGCCGGCATGGTAGGGCAGCGCCGAGAACCCCTTGTCCTGCAGTTTCTTCGCGAGTTCCTCTGTTGCCTTCTGGGAGAAGCAGTATATGATCCCGGCGTCGCTTCGGTGTTCGGTGAGGTATGTGATCAGGCGTGGGAAGTAACGTGCCTTTGGCACCACCCGGTAGGTGAGGTTTTTGCGGTTAAAACTCCCGACAAACCTGACCGGATTTGAGAGAGCGAGTTCGGTCGCGATGTCGTTCTGGACGGCGGGGATGGCGGTCGCGGTCAGGGCGATGATGGGAACCGTGGGAAACCGCTCTTTGAGCAGACGGAGACGGCGATACTCGGGACGGAAGTTATGTCCCCACATAGATATGCAGTGCGCCTCGTCGACGGCGATGAGCCGGACGTTTGCTTTTTTGATGAGCGCGAGGAAGGATGACTGCACCGCCCGCTCAGGGGAGACGTAGAGGATCCTGATGCGGCCTTCGAGGATCACCCGCTCGATGATCTTCTGCTCCCCGTAGCCGAGCGAACTGTTGATCGTTGCGGCCGCAACACCGTTTGCGCGGAGGCTGTCAACCTGGTCCTTCATCAGGGCGATGAGCGGGGAGACGACGACCGTAAGACCGCCCAGGACGAGCGCCGGGAGCTGGTAGCAGAGGGATTTGCCGCCCCCGGTCGCCATGACGGCGAGGACGTCGCGCCCGGCAAGGACGGCGTCGACGATCTCCTCCTGGTGGGGACGAAACGCAGTATAGCCGAAGTACCTCTCAAGAACAGTGTATTTTGTGTCCATTGCACCACGATGTCTGATCTGCTGATACAGTTGGGCGGGAACCGGGAAAGGTTTGTTGTCCCGGTTGGTGGCAGAGAGATCTCCCGCACCTCCCCTCCGTATCGAAGCGCATATCCGCGGGAGACGCAAGTACTTGAGATGATGAAGAACGTCGATATGGTGGTCGAGAAGAACATCCTCACCATACGGGTAGATCTCGAAAAAGAGTTTGGAGCATCTAAGAGCGGGAAGTCGATAACAATCGCATCCACCGAGGGGAACGTCTCGGTGCCGGGGCACGAGGGGATCAAGATCGGGCTGAACATCTACCGGGCGAAGTGAGCGGCCGGTCACGACCGGGCGGCGGCACACCGGATCTCCCCGTCAACCTCCCGGATCGGGCAACAGTCGCAAAGCGGGGATTTTTTGCAGATGGCGCTTCCCAGGCGCACGATCTGGGCATGGTAGTCGTTGAAGAGCCCCACGTCCGGGCTGAGGTTCTCAGTAAAGAGGCGTTGCGTCTGATCATAGGATGTTTCTTCGGGGAGGAGGCCGTAGCGTGAAAATATCCGCCGGGTGTAGGCGTCGACGACGAAGACCGGTTTCTCACAGGCATACAGCAGGATAGAGTCCACCGTCTCCTTCCCGAGCCCCCGGACGGAGAGGAGACGCTCGCGAAGAGTGCCGGTCTCTACCGCCGCCATCGTTGCCGGGTCGCCGCCGAACTCTGCGACGTAAACTCCTGAAAACTCCCTGATCCGCTCAGCCTTCAGGTTGTAGAACCGGGAGGGAACGATCAGGCGGGCAACCTCGGTGGTGTCGGCAGCGGCGAGGAGGTGGGGATCGAGCATCCCGGCATCTTCGAGGTTCCGGATGGCCTGTGCCGCGTTCGTCCAGGAGACATTCTGGGTGAGGATCGCGCCGATCATCGTCTCAAACGGTGTCTCTGCAGGCCACCAGCGCTGGTGGCCGAACGCTGCAAAGAGGGCATCATAGATCCGGATAAGTTCGTCGGTGAGGCATGCTGCCATCAATGCCACCAGGGTTTTGCGGCGATCGGCATATGCCAGTCGGTGCCGAACGCTCTCTCGCTCACCCGTATCCCCGGTGGAGCCTGCCTGCGCTTGAACTCGGCTCGTTCGACCATCTTCACGATCCTGCGGACGGTCTCGTCCGGGTACCCGGCGGCGATGATCTCATCCGGCGATTCAAGACAGTCGATATGGCGGTGGAGGATCGCATCGAGGAGATCGTAGGGAGGGAGGACCTCCTGATCGGTCTGGCCGGGCCGAAGTTCTGCGGAGGGCGGTTTTTCGAGCACCCGGCCGGGGATGACGTGCTCCTTCATGTTCAGCCACCGGGCAACCCGGTAGACCGTCCCCTTCGGGAGATCGGCGATAACAGCCAGCCCCCCCGCTGCATCCCCATACAGCGTGGAGTAGCCGACCGCAGTCTCCGATCTGTTCCCCGTGGAGAGGAGCATGGAGCCGAATTTGTTCGATATGGCCATCAGGATCACTGCCCGGATCCTGGCCTGCAGGTTCTCTTCGGCAATGCCGCGGGAAAGCCCGGTGAAGATCTCCGCAAGGGCGCAATCAAACGCCTCCATCATCGGGGTTATCGGGATACTGCACGTCCTGATCCCGAGGTTCTCTGCAAGTTCCTGCGCATCCTCAACGCTTTCTGTGGAGGTGTAGGGGGAGGGAAGGAGCACCCCGAGGACGTTCTCCGGCCCGAGCGCCCGGGCGGCTATGGCGGCCACTAGCGACGAGTCTATCCCGCCGGAGAGGCCGAGGTGGACGGACGTAAATCCACATTTATGGATGTAGTCACGGGTGCCGAGGACCAGCGCCTGCCAGATCTCCGCTTCGGGTGCAGGGTCATCGGGAACGGCTGCCTGCGGAATAGGAGAGGCGAGATTGACCGTTACGATATCCCCAGCAAAGGCCGTTCCACGGCCGATGAGAGTCCCATCGGCAGAAAACGCAACGCTCCGGCCATCGAAGACCAGATCATCGTTTCCACCGACGAGGTTTGCTGATACGACTGCAACCCGGTTCTCCCTTGCAAGCCGGGAGAGCGCCTCTTCGCGCAGACGTTGTTTCCCTGCAGCGAACGGGGATGCTGCGAGGTTCACGATCACATCCGGTGCCGGGTGACCGCACAGGACTTCCTCACCGATAGAGACCCCGACAGTCTTCTTGCCGATCAGGAAGGGTTCGGGTTCTTCAGCTGCCGGTTTGAAGTAGCGCCCCTCATCGAGCGGGCCGAAGGAGAGTCTGGTCTTCTGAAAAGTTCGCTCCACCACCCCGTTCCTGAGGAGGGCGGCGGCATTGAAGAGTGGGCGGGTGGTTCCGGCGGATTTTGGTTCGGCGAAACCGACGAGAACCGGTGGTGCGCCGGCGAGTCTTGCGGCAAGGTCGTCGAGGACGGCAATGCTTCTGGTTATGAATCCAGCCTGCAGGAGCAGGTCCCGGGGAGGGCAGCCGGTCAGGGAGAGTTCCGGGGCAACGATCAGATCCGGCCGGTAACGTGACGCCTCATATGTGCCTGCCACAATCCTGTCGGCGTTGCCGGCAAGGTCGCCGACGACCGTGTTCACCTGGAGGAGCGAGATCTTCATGGCTATTCCCCGATCATCCTGATCAGTAATGGCGGAACGGATAGCATATGCCTTTGCATGTCTGTATCTTCGTGAGGTGAAGGGTTCTGGGAGCCCGGTTGCCTGCGCCCACCGATCACATCCCTTTTAAGGGCCAAAAGTCAATGCGCCTTGTAGAGACTATGCAACGAGCATGCCGCAGAGCGGTATCCCCGGTCTGGCTATTCGGAGAGCTGACCGCACTCCGTAACCGTATCCGGAGGCGAGCATCCTGATCACCGGCCGCCCCCGGTCTGAATGGAAGAATACCCGGCTTCTCCTGCTTGCAGCCTCAATTCTTGCTGCTTTTGCCGCAAACGCCGCCGGGCTCTTCGCTGGTATCACCATCGTCCTCCCGCATCTCCTGTACCTGCCGATCATCCTTGCCGCCTACTGGTTCCCCCGTCGTGGTATCCCCATAGCGATCGCCCTTGCCCTCGGATACCTGGCACTGGGTCTGCCCTTCACCGGAGGAGAGACCGGAGCGATCGTCTCGGTACTTGCGCGTGCCGGGGTCTTTGCCGCCATCGGCATCGTGGTATCGCTTCTTTCTCTTCGGTTGCGGGAGCAGGAAGAACGATATCGTGGGATATTCGACAACTCAGAGGCAGGGACGTTCGTCGTTGCCCCGGGAGAGTCCGGGCCGTACATCGAGGAGGCAAATTACGTGGGTGCCGCGCTCCTTGGGCTTGCGGCGAAGAGCCTGGTCGGGAAAGAGATCACCGGGTTCTTCGATGACTCCGGCGCCTGGGAGGCGTTAAAGACGGAGATCGACCGGAACGGCACTGTCTACGAATATGAGACGACGCTCCTCCGGATCGATGGAACAGCCGTTCAGGTGCTCATATCGGCCGGCCGGCTCCCCGGTGAACGGATCGTTCTCACACTCGTCGATATCACCGCCCGGAAGAGCGCCGAGGGTGCACTCCGCCGGACAAACGCCAAACTGAATATGCTTGGAAACCTCACCCGGAACGATCTCTCTGTGGCGGTATCAGGGCTTCTTGAGCGGATCGCTGCAGGGATGAAAGAGTTCGACGATCCGGCCGTCCGCCTGCACCTGGAGGCCATATCAGAGGATGCCCGGATTGTGCAACGGCGCGCGGAGATCACCCGCGACTACCAGGATCTCGGCCTCCGGTCGCCGGGCTGGCAGCCGGTTCAGAGGGTGATCCTGGAAACAACGTCGTGTCTGTTGCTCCCGGGTATATCCGTCCGTTCCTGGGTTGAACGGCTCGAGGTCTTCGCTGACCCGATGCTCGACCGGGTCTTCTCGAACCTGATCGAGAACGCTGTCCGGCATGGGGGGACCGTGTCCTCGGTCGTCATCACCTACCAGATCCTCGGCGATGGCCTCACGATCTCCGTCGAAGATGACGGCAAGGGGATCCCTGAGGCGGAAAAGGAGCGGATCTTTGATTACGGTATCGGAACCGAGGGTGGGCTCGGGCTCTTCCTCGTCCGGGAGATCCTGACCATCACGGATATGACGATCCGGGAGATTGGAACGCCCGGCAAAGGAGCGCGGTTTGAGATATATGTACCCCCGGGCGGGTATCGGATAGTCTGAGGCAGAAGTATGTTTGCAAAGGTGCTTATTCCAACAGACCTCTCCAGAGCCTCATTCATTGCGGCAGAGCGGATCGGCGAGATCCCGGGCGTCCGTGAGGTCATCCTCATCCACGTCAGGGGATCGGCTGCCTCTTCGCCTTCTGATGAGGGTACACTCCAGCAGATACGGGAAGTTGTGCAGAGGCAGGGGTTCCCCGTCGAGGTGGTGGTTGCGGAGGACGATGGGACCGGTGTCCCGGCGCTGATTCTCAGGGCAGCCGCAGATGTGGGGGCAAACCTGATCGCGATGGGGATCAGGGATCAGGGGCTCCTCCGGAACCTCTTCTCCGGCAACGTCGCGGCCGCCGTGCTCCGGGATGCCCGGGTTCACGTTCTGATCATGCCCCAGTCAGCAGGGGCCGGGACACCGCTCTTCTCCCGGCTGCTGGTGCCGACCGATCTCTCCGATCCGGCACCTGAGGTCCGGTCGCTCCTTGGGGATGCAGCCGGAGGCGGGACGGCGGCGTTCCTGCATGTCGTCGAACCCGGACGTTCTGGAACTGAGCAGGAGATCGCCGATCGGCTCGCCGCCCTGAAGAGCGTGTTTGCGGCCGCCGGGCGGGAGCCCGAACCGCTGGTGCGGACAGGAGACCCCGCGCGCACCATCTGTGCTGTGGCAAACGAGATGGGCGCATCCCTGGTCGCTATCCCGCGTATAGGAAGGCGTGACGCCGCAGGCCCCGCTCCACTCGGGAGCGTCACGAGCGCTGTTGCAGGGTGTGTGCGCCAGCCGGTTCTGGTGCTGGCAGTCTCGATCCACCTGGAGATCGAGACCCGGGAACTCCGGAGCGATGAGTTCGGGCTCGCAGAAGAGATATGGGTCGATTACCATGAGTTGAAGGCTGACCTCGCGACCGACCGGATATTCGGGGTCTTTGTGAACGGTGAACTGGTCTCCATCGCCAGGTGCCGCCGTCACCCTGACGGCTATGAGGTCGATGGCGTCTTCACCCCGGCCAGGTTCCGGGGCAGGGGATACGCCCGGCGGTCGATGGATGCACTCGTCGAGGCATGCCAGCACGACACCCTCTACATGCACTCTGTCAGGAACCTCGTCGACTTCTATGGGAAGTACGGTTTCATATCGATACCGGAGAGCGACCTCCCGCCGACGATCCGTGCAAGGTTTGCGTTTGCCCTCGGTGAGATGGAAGGGGCGAACGTCCAGCCGATGCGCCGGATTGCAGGAAGGTTCCGGTGATAGAGGTTCGTCCCCTCTCAATCGTCGTAAAAATCCAGGGAGTCTGTATCGTCTTCGGTCTCGTCGGTATACGGGAGATCGATGACGACCGATCCATCCTCGAGGACATCACCGATCTCGACGCATATCCCTGCAGGAAACTCCCGTTCTTCTGTTCTCCCGTCTGAATGTTTGATGTATGCCCACATACTGTACCCCTCCAGATCCATTCTTTCAAGACTCCTGATACAATCCTGGAGATGTGCTCCATTCCAGTATCAGATGGCGGTTTTATATAGGTTTTACGCTCAAAAATGCCGAATTGTACCTCATTTCTTCAGATTTCGGGGACAACATACATGGTAGCGCATCCCCAAGCGGCGTTCTGGAGGGATACGTTCTCCCATCTCCTTCCTGTGGCAATGGGCAACCATATATCGTGATGGTACCCAAGGATGCATCCATGCGCATCGGGATCCTCTCTGACACACACGACTGCCTTGAGATGGTGGACGCGGCTGTAAAACAACTCAATGAAGAGCGGGTAGATCTGGTGCTCCATGCCGGCGATTATATCTCGCCGTTCGTCATCCCGCGCCTCTCAAACCTGCAGGCACCCATGATCGGAGTCCTCGGAAACAACGACGGCGATCCCCATCTTCTCTCGGTGCGGTTCGCCGAGCACGCTCACCTCAGCCTGCGGGGTCTGTTCACCACCGTCACAGCGGGCGGGATGGCGATAGGGCTGCTCCACGGTGATGACCGTGAACTCCTGCAGGCGCTCATCGTCCGAAAGGCCTTTGATGTCGTGGTCCACGGCCATACCCATCAGGCGCAGGTCCGGACGCTCTGCGGGACGCTGGTCGTCAACCCCGGGGAGGCCTGCGGTTACCTGACCGGGCGGCCAAGCATCGCCGTGCTGGATACCGGGAGCCGGAACGTGGAGTTGCTCTCACTCTGATCCGGGAAAAAAGTGGTCTCCGGGTTTACAGCGCATCTTCATCGCCGACTCGTTCATCAAGTCTCCAGACCGGGGTGCCGGCATACCCGAGATCCGCCCTGAGCGTTGCCCCGGCGACCTCGAACGTATCCGGGACGTCGAAGTAGAGGTAGCCTTTCAGCGACTCGTACCGCTCAAGCTGCTTTCCATTGAATGACTCCCCGAGCGTGGTGAAGGGCGGAACATCCAGGGGCGTGAACATAGCCTCCCCATACTCGAGGGTGAACGCGCTTCTTGCCGGTGTCTCGATGACGTAGAGGTCCGAGTCGCCCTTGTGTCCGAGGTTGGTTGACTTGACAGCGACGAGAAGGAACACGCGCCCTTCACCGGCCTCGATGGTCGGTGTCGATCTGGTGCCGGGGACTTCCTGGTACGCTTTTGCGGTTCGGGTGAACTCGACGAGTATCGAGGCCATATTCTCACCAGCCGGATCATCATATGCATGGCGTTCAAGGAGGCGGAGCGCCTCCCCGGATGGCGGGACTACGATGGGGCCTGTTCCAGCCAGGATGCCGGTTGCCCGGGCTGCGAGAGGGGTGTTGGTCGTCGTGGCTGTACGGAGACTCCCAGATTGTATCTCGCCCGCCTCGCGGCTGACTGCCTCAAGGTTCTCCGATGCCGCTGCCATATCGCTGAAAGCCGCTGGAACAGCATCTTCTCCGGCATCGGCCGGGCTGAGGAGTTTCGAGCTTGCTCTGGAGTATGCTTCAAGCGACCTGACAAACTCATCTTTGAAGGGTTGCCGTTCCGGGGAGACGCGGAGCGGCTGCACCTCGTTGAGCAGCCTGACGGAGAACGCATACAGGTCATCCGCTGCTATGGCGGCGGCGTCTTCATCCTGCAGATAGAGGGCATGGGCATGCTCCATCGAGAGACGCATCAGGCGGATGCTGGCGGTATCGACCAATCCTGCCAGTCGCTCGTCGTCGTAGGACTCGGTCACAGCCGGGAGGGCGGTTTCTGTCTCGTTCTCAGGCGATGTGAGGGTTATACTGGTGGTGTTCTCCTCGCTGAGGTCTGCTGCATCATCCTGAAGGATAGATACTACGTCGGAGGTGCCGTTGACCGGAAGTACAGGGTCACCGGATGGCTCCGGGCTGCTCCTCGCTACCGGAAGTTCTTTGAGCGCGAGCGGCAGCAGTTCTCCTGACTCCAGGGATGCGAGCCCCTGGCCGGAACCGGCAGCGGCCGGTGCGGTGAGAAGGAGCCCCGCACAAACGGTGATCCCAAGGAGAACCAGAGCGTTCTGGTGGTACTTGCTCATGTGCATTTTTCTTTCAATTAATAAATATAAATATTATTATATTTTCTTTTGAAAAAAAGGGCTTTCCTACGAAACTGTTTGCGATACCGGGCCTTCAGCAGCATCCACAAGCCCGGATACCAGAAGGATAAAGATCTGCTAAACCTGCCCTTACTGCGATATAGCCTCACGAAGGCGGGGGCACAATCCCGGTTGCGGGAGAGGAACCTCCGGGCTCGTCGGGTGCCAGGGCAATCATCTGGAAGATAAATCCAGCGCTCGCCTGTGGAAACTTATATGAACTCTCGTGGATTACCGGCATAAGAGGGCACCCAATGGAGATCGTGAAGATACCGAATATGAGCAAAGCAGAGTACGATGCACTCATCGAAGAGGGATTTCTCAGCCGTATCGCATTCCAGGGCAGTAAATACCCGTATATCGCGCCGTTCCTCTACGTCTTCGACGGAAAATTCCTCTACTTCCTGGCAACCAAATATGGACGGAAGACCGACCTCTTCCGGCAGCACCCGTATGTCTCAGTTGAGATCGAGAAGTACTCCGGCGATCTCTCCTGCTACACCTTTGTGACGATGCAGGGGTATCTGGTGCAGCTTGAGGATGCTATCGAGAAGAAACTCATCAGGGAGAAGTTTGTGAATATGATCAAGGCGCACAACCTCTCAAAAAATATTTTTGCGGCGCTCGGGCACGATCCGGAAGACCCGATCGAGGCGATCGCCTCTGAAGAGCGTTCAAATATATGGAAACTTACCGGTGTGACCGATATCGTTGCCCTAAAAAACCTCTAGCCTCGTTGATGGAACCCGTGCGGGTGCCCGGAAGATTGGATCTCTACCGGCCGGAAGAAGGGGAGGACGGTTGCGGCTCCCCTGCGCGGCCCGCCTCCATCAGACCATTGCCATGAGTCACGTGAGCAGCGGTTCAAGCATCGCTCCGGCGGTATCGAGAAGCCCGGCGAGCCCCTCTGGTGTTGCCGTCCCTTTCTCCATCCAGCGGATGATCCCGCGCCCGTCCAGGAGATAGATGTACGCAAGCGACGGATCGCTGATCGCATACGCTCGGCGGCACCGTTCGATATCATCCGGCACGATCAGCACCTGGTCGTGCTTCGCCGGAGGAGTGCCGCCCGCAAGCCCCTGCCGGATGCGGTCGGCAAGGGACTTTCCTATGAGGCTGTCGCCGACGACCACAACAAGGTAGGTCGTCACCCGGGGATTCTCGGTGAACGCCCCGGAGAACGGGTTGCTCAATGACTCCACCATCGGCCCTGCAGACTCAAGAAGGACGAGGACGATGAGCGAGGCGGTGTCTCCGGCATCGTCCGGAAGGGTGACGACCCTGCCGGTGAGGGATGTTGCCATGAGGGTGGGAAAGGTTCTGCTGAGGGCTGCCGGCACCGGTTCGGTGGTTCCTGCAGTTCTGTTCATGGGCTGCAGGTAAGGGCATCCCCGGGATAAAATCTCTTCTCCGGAATGGTACGGCCCCGGGGCGGGGGGCGCTTCATCAAACACTATAACTATCGGGCGCAACAGTTCATCAAGAAGTGTGTAGCGGTTTGATCAGCATCGGGGAAGGGTGGGAAGACCTCACCACGGCGCTCCGGGACTCAGGAGACCGGGAAAGCGTCTATGTCGTCGGAGCAACGGATAGCGGGAAGACGACGCTCTGTCGGTACCTCGTCGATACAATGGCACTACAGGAGATGACGGCATACGTCGACTGCGATACCGGGCAGTCCCGGATCGGCCCGCCGACGACCGGGGGGATGGCCGTCTATCCCCGCTCATCCACCCCGTATCTCCGGTTCGTCGGTTCGACATCCCCGGGCGGCCACTTCATCCAGACGCTGACGGCAGCAAAACGCCTCGCCGAGAAGGCCGATGAACTCTCTGTCCGCGTCACTGTCATCGATTCGCCCGGGATCATATCAGGCGGTGTGGGCGCTGAGTTCCAGTTCCAGATGATCGATCTCCTTCGCCCCACCCGCATCGTCGCCCTCCAGCGCGGGCGCGAGCTCGAACGGCTGCTCGCGAACTTCGCGCGCCATCCCGGGATTGCAATCCATCGGATCGCCGTCTCCCCTGCTGTCGTTGTCCGCCCTGCCACAGTGCGGCGGCGTTACCGTGAAGAGCGCTTCAGGACTTATTTTTCCGGCGCAGAGTTGCAGGGTGTTCCACTCCCGGGGCTCGGACTCCAGGGCAGGGCTCCCGATCCCGGGAACCGCCGCGGGATCGGTGGAAGGCTCATCTCCCTCAATGATCCCGAGAACTTCGTCATCGCCCTTGGCATCGTCGAGAACCTGTACCCCGGAAAGCGGGTTGAGGTCTTCGCCCCACCCTTTGACCCGGCCGCCGTTGCCTCGCTCCGGTTCGGTTCGCTCTACCTCGATCTCGATGCGGAACCGGGATCAATGGAATCCTTCCGCAACTGAGTCCCTCCTCACACCGGGATGAGCGAGAGCCAGATCATATACACCACCGCCTGGGCGAGGGTGAGGGGGACGCCGATCCGTGCGAACTCACCAAATGTTAGCGTTTCGCCCTCCTTTTCCGCACCCTGGACGATGATGACGTTGCTTGCAGCACCAAGGATCAACATGTTCCCGGCGATGGTGCTGCCGGCCGCAAGCGCCATCAACCCGGCGGTGGAGATCCCGGATTGAGAGAGGGCTGGAAGGAAGAGGGCAACAAAGGGGACGTTCGAGATGAACTGGGAGATGACGATGCCGGTTGCAATGATGACCGGGATGGCGTCGAGGTCGAGCGAGCTCCCCTCGATGATCGGTTGAAAGAACCCGGACTGCCAGACGCTTGCCATGAGGATGAAGAGGCCGACGAAGAATGCCAGTGTCGGCCAGTCGATCCTGCGAAGGATCTCGAACCGCCGCCTGCTTCCGGCGAGGATGGGAACTGCTGCGACGGCCGCGATCCAGGTCAACGGGATATCAAGGCCCGGAATGAGCGTCACCACGATTATCCGTACTGCGATCATGAGGACGAGCAGGATGAGCGCGAGGCGGGTGAGGGCTGCAAGGGCCGGATCGATGATCGCCTCTTTGTGATGCACCAGCGGAATGATGGATCTGAATTCATCCGGAAATGCCCGATAAAGAAAGATATAGGCGATCAGAAGCGAGACCGCCGTCGGGACGGCGAGGTAGAGGGGGAACGTGATGAACGGGTTTGCAACATCGCCCGTGAGCGCGATGAGGAGATTCTGCGGGTTCCCGATGGGGCTTGCAACACTCCCTGTTGTTATAGCAAACGCAAGGGTGAGCAGGAGGAGTTTTGAAGAGATGCCGTGCCTCCGGGCGAAGTAGAGCATCAGCGGGGTGCCGACGACCGCGAGCGTATCGTTCATCAGGAACGCCGAGAGGATGCCTGCGCCGACGAGGATGAGGGCAACCAGGTGCCGGACTGACCCTGCCCGCGAGAAGAGGCGAAAGGAGAGATGATGAAGATAACCGCTCGAGGCGAGCGCTTCCCCGAGCACGAACATAAAGAAGAGGAAGAGCATCACGTCGATGTTGATCGACATAAGTGCATCGAGCGGTGTGATCGCTCCCGTCGCAAGGACAACCGCCGCACCGAGGAGCATCACCTGCCAGATACGGAGGTTCACACTCCCGATCCTCCTGACCGCGATCAAGAGGAAGACGATGATGAGAACGATGAGCGGGATGAGTGTGACCATGGTATCGCCGGTGAAGGATTGTGCGCAGTCGATTGTTCTGCTCTCTATCCGGAAAAAGGATCGCACGTTGAAGGAGGGAAATAATAGACAGCCTCTGCTGCTACGTCCACATAAGCGCCGTAATCCAGGGTGAAGAATATCACGGATGTAACGGTCGACCTGGTCCTGTATTGCCGTGCGGTCCTCCTCTTTTTTGGAGCCGGGACTCTATCTTCTGCAGTATCACGACGAAGAGTGCGCCTGCTATCAATCTGATGTTCTGCCCGGCAGCCAGCAACCCGGAGTTGATCAGGTTCATCGGGTGGAGCGCAAGGACGAGGCCGGATACCACTGTCGGCGGGATGATGGCGGCAACAATGGCAATGCCGGCGATGATCTCCGTCGTACTCCTTCCAGATGCCAGTGCCGCAAATACATCAGGGCATCCTCAGTTCTGCCGAGGGTGGTATAGACTGAGAACCCGTAGGCCAGGCCTATGATCGGGGGGAGGAATACCGTCCTGATGATGATCGTCCGTTGTCAGGCAGCAGGCTGGAGAGGGTTATCTCTCCGCAGGAGTAATCCCGGCGGCAGTATCAGCCAGAAAGAGTATGATGGTGTGGATGAGCGTGAGCGTTATCCGGACGCAGGAAGGAGACGATAGCTCGAACGCCAACGATCCCGACGATTGTTCTCCGGGCAGGCTGCAACGGCATCCCGGTGACGTGGGTATCCAGGAAGAAACACGGTTTAGAGAGAAGAGGATACACGAAAAGACGACGTCAAGGGGGGAAGTGTCTTGTGTGGATCCAATCTCTCTAGGACTATCTGGTGCATTTTAGTATTTAATAATTCCTGTTTGAAAAATATGGAAAATAAAGGTTTCAGGCAGTTGTCCGGAGATTTGAGGATTAGCGTGCAGGAACCGCTTCAATGCTTCCTCCTCCCGGCTCCATCCCTTCGACGACGGGGTTATCCGGATGGGTCACCCATTCAGTGAACGCACCCTCGTGGAGCCGGACGTTCGGGTAGAGATAGAGCCACTTCAAGAGGACAAACTCATTCGTGGCTTCCCGGCCGGTTCCACACGAGCAAATGACTGTCTTGCTCCGGTCAACACCATGCTCCTCCAGGATCATATCGAGTTCTTCGTTCGATCTGAGCTGCGCCGGGTTCGACTCAGCCATCAGGCTTCTCCAGGGGAGGTTGATGGCACCGGGGATATGTCCGGCCTTCCGCCAGGGGCCTTTTCCCCCATAAAACGCCGATGGACGTGCATCAAGCACGACCACACCTTCGTTATCCTTGATCCGCATGAACTCCTCATGCCCTATGGCATAGTCGTCCCTGACCTCAATGGTGAAATTGGACGGTTCGACTGCAGGATAGTCCTGCGAGAGTTCACGCCCCTCGCTCTTCCATGCATCGATCCCGCCGTCGAGGATGTAGACGGTATTGTGGCCGTATTTTGCGAGGGTGTAGGCCATCATCGTCTGCCCGAGTCCATCACCTGCTCCGGAAAACGCACCTTTTCCGGTGTAGACGACGACCGGGGAGTCGGCATCGATGCCCGCGCGCCGGAACGACTCCTGGATACAGGCGTTCGGGCTGAATGATCCCGGAAAGCCGCGGTTGGACACCCGCAAGACGCCTTCCGTCAGGTAGACGGCACCGGGGATATGCTCCTGGATGTAGTCATGTATGTTCGGCTGAACATCGACGATCGTCAGGCCGGCATCGTGCAGGTGGCGGTCCAGCCATTCTGAGTTCACCAGTTTGACTTTTCCATCACCGCGGGGATACGGGATATTCTCCCGGTCGCTCCGTGCCTGAAGGCGGTCAATACCGCCGGGAGTAAACATCTTCTCTTCCATGCTCCTTCACCTCACGCTGGATACTCTCACCGGAGCAGCCGGTGAGCCTGCGTCATTCCAGGCTTGAGACCACATATACCTTGTGCAGGCTGAGGGGGAGATGAACCTGACGGTGGGGACGCACAATGAACCAGAGTTCAAGAAAAAAGTCGTTAGAGGAGGATTTTTTACTTTCCGCCGCCTTTCGGGCTGATCTCGATGCTCTCACCCGGCGCAAGCACCGCAACCTGCATCGAGGTTGTGCGTTCGATTATCTGCTTGAAATTCTCCGCGTTCTGCTGGATTGCAGGGAAGGTATTGTAGTGCATCGGGATCACGAGCGGTGCGCCGATGTACCGCGCTGCGATCATCGCCTCCTCGGGTCCCATCGTGTAACGTCCGCCGATGGGAAGGAGTGCCACGTCCGGCCGGTAAAGATCGCGAATGAGCTGCATGTCAGAGAAGAGTGCTGTATCGCCGGCGTGGTAGACGCTGACGCCATCCATCGTGATGACGAACCCGGCGGCAACACCACCATAGAACCCCGCCCCTTCATCCTCAAGCCACGATGAGTGGAGCGCAGGCGTCATCGTGAACCGGACACCGTCGACGGTGATTGTGCCGCCAAGGTTCATTGGTTCAGCAGGTACGCCCTTTGCCGCCAGGTATTTTGCCACCTCATTGACGGCGACCGTCTTCTTCGAGAGATCTACGGCGATACCCAGATGGTCGGCGTGGGCATGTGTCACGGCAACGATATCGGGTTCCGTAGCAATGTCCCCCTCCGGGATGAAGGGATCGATGAGGATCGTCTGCGATCCTGCAAGAGAGAAACATGCGTGGCCAAGCCAGGTCAACCTCATGGTGAAGAGGTTGCTCTGGATGTTAAAAAATGTTGAGTGGGGTATAGGGAGCGAACCGGTTTCAGAACTCCCCCATATCGATAGCCTCGGTGATGTCGATCGCTTCACTAAGACCATCATTCGTGACACCGCGCGTCATCATCTCGGAGAGATCGCGATCTTCCATCACATCCCTGATCCGTTCCAGGAATGGATCAAGCGTGGTATCTTTCTGCTGCTCAATCACGTGGCGGTACTCACGAAGCGTCGAGGGGCTTATATCGAGTTCCTCGCTGATCTCCTTCATGGTCTTTCCCGATTCAAGAAGCTCGGTCATCACTTCCTGATCAAACGGCATCTTGAAGTCGAGTTCCCTGAAGAGTTTAAGGCGGACCCGGGCACGGGCCACGGTCTTACTCAGTTTTTCATCGTCAAGCGCCCTTGCGATCTCGGTGTCGTTCTTGCCGTCGTAGTACGCAACCACGAGTTTTGCAAGTTGCCGCGGGGCGAGTTTGGTCTTGAAATACCCCCGATCGAGGATCTCCCGCATGATCAGGGCAATCTCGCGTTCCACAGCGTCGCGATCCCGGAGCGTACCGTGAACCTTTCTCATCGGTTCGACGATCGTCTTCTTGTTCGTGATGGTCGTAAACAGCTCAAGGAGCTGTTGCTTGCGGGTATCTTCAGCCATGTTCGTCTCTCTCAGTTCTGTATTCCATTATCCGGTCCTGATGGTCACCCATGGTGACCTGGTATTTATACGTTCCCCACCCAGGTCGGGGCATAACGTTCCCTACATTACAACCGCTAACATTTAAATTTTACCATATCTCTTCTCAAAATAGAAGGATCATTTCAGTGGATGTAGCCATATCTTCCGGGATACTATCTGCTGTGGAAATACATCCGGCCTATCGTCTATCTCTCGGTGAATCATGATCCTGCACGGGTCAAAGACTATTCTTTATTAGCACCGCCGCTCAACTGTATTGCAAGACTATGGCCGAAACGAGCGATATTTACGAAAAAGTCATGGAAGTAGCCAGAAGACGGGGTTTTGTCTGGCCATCATCCGAGATATACGGGTCAGTTGCCGGATTCATCGATTACGGCCCTCTCGGAGCGATGTTGAAACGGAACATCGAAAATCTCTGGCGTTCGTTCTATGTTTACCAGGAAGGCTACTATGAGATCGAATGTCCAACCATCGGAAACGAAGCGATCTTCGTTGCATCCGGCCACGTAAAAGAGTTTGCCGACAAGATGGTGCAGTGCCCACACTGCGGCGAGTACCTCCGCGCAGATCACATCGCAGAAGAGAACGGCATCGAGAACGCAGGAACACTCTCTGCAGAAGCGCTCCAGGCGGCGCTCTATGAGCTCCCCTGCCCGTCATGCAAGGAGGTCCTGGGAGAGGCGGGTGTCTTTGCGTTCAACCTTATGTTCGAGACCACCATCGGCCCGGGTTCGCAGCGGAAGGGTTACCTGCGCCCGGAGACCGCCCAGGGTATATTCACCGACTTTTCCCGGCTTCTGCGGTTCTACCGGGACAAACTTCCTTTTGGCGCCGTCCAGATTGGAAAATCCTACCGGAACGAGATCTCCCCCCGCCAGGGCATGATCCGGTTGCGGGAGTTCACCCAGGCCGAGGCCGAGATCTTCGTCCATCCGGCACATAAGGATCACCCTGCCTTCCACCGCTACGCGGACCACGCAGCCCCCCTCCTCACCATTGCACGGCAGCTCAGCGGCCAGGAGCCTGCCGCAATGACGATGCGCGCCGCTGTGGATGAGGGTGTCATCGCGAACGAATACGTCGCTTACTACATCGCGCTGACACACCGGATACTGACCGCTATCGGCGTCGATCCGACAAAACTCCGGTTCCGCCAGCACCTGATCGACGAGCGGGCGCATTATGCAGCGGACTGCTGGGACGCCGAGGTCTATTCCGGCCGCTTCGGGTGGGTGGAGATCGTCGGCATCGCCGACCGCACCAACTACGACCTGCGTTCGCACACAGAGCACTCGGGCACCTCAATGACGGTCTTCATGCCCTATGATGAGCCGGAACGTGTCGTAAAACGGCGGATCGTGGCTGATATGGGAGTGCTCGGGCCGCAGTACCGCGGCAAGGCGAAGGCGATCGCGGATGCCCTTGCTACATCCGAGCCAGGAGAGGATGGCGCGCGGGTCACTGTCGATGGTGAGGAGTTCTTCATCCCCGCCGATCTCTACCAGGTCAGGGAGGAAGAGGTCGAGGTACGTGGCGAAGAAGTGATGCCCCATATTATAGAACCGTCGTACGGCATCGATCGGATGATCTACGTCGCTCTCGAGCACAGTTACGCCGAGGAAGAGGTCGAAGGCGAGATCCGGAAAGTGCTCCGGTTCCCGCCGGCGGTTGCGCCGATCCAGGCCGCCGTCTTCCCGCTGATGAATCGTGACGGTCTCGACGGTATCGCACAGGCGATCACGGAGAGGCTCACACAGTGCCGCATCCTCACCCAGTACGATGACTCCGGTGCCATCGGCAGGCGTTACCGGAGGCAGGATGAGGTCGGGACACCCTTTGCCGTCACTGTCGACTACGATACGCTTGAGGATAACACTGTGACCGTGAGGGATCGCGACAGCATGGAGCAGATCAGGGTGCCTATCGAGCGCCTGCCGGAGATCCTCTCCGCACTCATCTCGGGCGCCATCACGTTTCGTGAAATCAGGGTATGAACTACGTCTCCCATCCGCTGATCCGGCCAGACAGCATCGAGGAGCGGCGGTATCAACTCTCCATCGCTCTCCGGGCGCTTGATGCAAACACGATGGTCGTCCTCCCGACGGGGCTCGGGAAGACCGCCGTCGCGCTCATCGTCGCGGCGTCCCGCCTCTACACCCAGCAGGGGAGGGTGCTCATGCTCGCGCCCACAAAACCCCTGGTCGAACAGCACCTCCGTTTCTTCAAACAGTTCCTGCTCACCCGGAAGGATTCTGAGCCGGATGAGTCTGATTTTGCTATGTTCACCGGCGATACCCCGCCGGAGGAACGGGCGCGGGCCTGGGAGGCGTGCCGGGTCTGTTTCGCCACCCCGCAGGTGATCAAGAACGACTGCCTTGCGGGGAGATACAGCCTCGCCGACGTCGTACTGCTGGTCGTGGATGAGTGTCATCGGGCGGTGGGGAACTACGCCTACGTCTTCCTCGCCGGGCACTACTGCACCACGGCAAAAACCCCCCTGCTGCTCGCGATGACCGCGTCTCCCGGCGGGGATCCGATGAAGGTGCAGGAGGTCTGCGACAACCTGCATATCGAGGCGGTCGAGACCCGGGTGGAGACCGATGAAGATGTCCGCCCCTACATTCATGAGCGCGAGATCCATTATGTCGACATCTACCTGCCGGAGGGGTTACAGGCGGCGGTCGCCGTTCTCCGGGGGCTTGTGGAGTCACGCCTTAGCCAGCTCGCGAAGCTCGACTTCCGCGTCCCGAAGCCGGAAAACCTCTCGATGAAGGCGCTCAACACTTTAAATGCCCAGATCCAGCAGCGCATACGAATGCGCGACTCTGCAGCGTTCACCGCGGCGTCCCTGCACGCTGAGTGCATGAAACTCCGGCACGCCATATCGCTTGCTGAGACGCAAGGGAGCGAGGCGCTCAAACTCTACCTCGCCCGACTCGGCGCGGAAGGTGCCTCGAGTTCGGGGAGCAAGGCAAGCAAGCGCCTCGTCGCCGATCCTGCTTATCTGGGCCTTGTCGAGGCGGCTGCCGGCTGGAACGAGGAACTGCACCCCAAGGTCTCGATCGTCCGTGAACTGGTGCAGGCGCAGCTTACGGCGCATCCTGAGAGCCGGATCATCGTCTTTGCCACCTACCGCGACACCGTCCAGACGCTCGTGGACACCCTCACCGCTGCCGGCATCGCATGCGAACGGTTCGTCGGCCAGGCGTCCCGTGATGCGGAGCGGGGCCTCACACAGAAGGAGCAGATCGCAAGCCTTGCCCGGTTCAGGGAGGGTGAGTTCAAATGCCTGATCGCGACATCTGTGGGTGAGGAGGGGCTCGATGTCCCCTCAACGGATATGGTGATCTTTTACGAGGCTGTTCCCTCTGAGATCCGGAGCATCCAGCGGAAAGGACGGACAGGACGAAGCGGCAGCGGCACGATCGTTGTGCTGGTGACGAAGGGCACGTCTGATGAGGCGTTCCGGTACGCAAGCCAGAGCCGGGAGCGAGCGATGGTGGCAGGGATCAAGGAGATGAGCACCGCATCTGTACCGCCTGCTCCGTCTGCCCCATCCGCCACCCGGCAGACGGATTTCCTCGCGTTTGCCCCGGAAGGGCCGGCGATCACCGTCGACGACCGTGAGACGTCATCGAGGGTCGCCGGCCGCCTGCATGAACTCGGGGCATCGATCACGCTCGAACGCCTTGAGTTCGGCGATTATGCCATCGGCGACCGCATCCTCGTGGAGAGGAAGACGGTGCAGGACTTCATGAATACCCTCATCGAGCGCGATCTCTTCGGGCAGATCAAGGCGATGGCCGACGCAGTGCTGCGTCCAATCCTGATCATCGAGGGGGAGGAAGACCTTTACTCGGTGCGAAACATCCACCCGAACGCCATCAGGGGCACACTTGCGGCCATCACGGTCGATATGGGCGTTGCACTGATACGTACCAGGGATGCGGACGACACTGCCGAGACGCTGTATGTGCTTGCACAGCGGGAGGGAAGCGAACGGGGGGAGCGGAAGGTGCATCCAAAGAAGTCTTTCCGCTCGGCACGTGAGGAGCAGGAGTACGCACTCGCTGCGTTCCCGAACGTCGGTCTAAAAAGCGCACGCCTTCTTCTTGAACACTTCGGATCGTTCAAGGCGATCATCGATGCCGAGCCGGAGGAACTCTCAGCGGTGCACGGGATCGGGGAGAAGACTGCCCGTGCTATATGGGATCTTGCCCGCAGGTCTTACCGCTGACCCATCCTTGCAAGGGCTCTTGCGCCCCGTTCGACCGCCTTCATCAGGGTCAGGCACTCATCAGGCCTCTGTTCGCCCCTGATCCGTTCGCAGAGGTGGACGATCGTCCGTTCTATCTCGGCGGCAGCCTTACCCTGCAGCTCCCGTGCAACCGGCGCAGGAAGTTGCTCAGATCTTGTGGCCGGCACAGGCGGTTCTGGTTCGGGGTGGGACTCTTCCGACGCAGCAAGCGGGCAGATGACACACTGTGTCTCTCCTTTATACTCGAACAGGGGATAACCGCAGACTTTACAGGATTTAGCGAGCATCTTTCCTCCCTTGAGGAGATACCCGGCCATGACTTCGTCAGCCCGATCAGCTGTCATTTCGTTGAACTCCCTTAATGAACTTATATATGTCTGGATGCCATTAATAATAAAGGGGTAATTCTAATGGCAAGTCCAGAAGAAACAATACGGATCTGCATCCAGATGCTGCAGAATATCAGTGAAGATTCCACTATTCCAAGAAATATTCGACGTGTTGCAGATTCAACCAGATCAGTCCTTCAGGATGAATCAAGAAGCATCGGCCTTCGTGCCGCAACCGCAATCTCCATGATCGATGAGGTCAGCAATGACCCGAACATGCCGGTTCATGCACGGACCCGTATCTGGGAACTGGTATCCCAGCTTGAGACGGTACCTCTCGATTAAATCAATCAATTCTCCCCGGGTGATTCCGGAAGCTGGGTATGCTATCCCGGCTGCCGGCTAAAACACCATACTCCTTTTGTCCGCCGCACGGCGGTTGTGCCATACATCATCCCATGACGGTGACGTGGACCGTCCGCTCGCGCCTCGACCGCACGTCGAGTTCGAGGAGGACGATCTGCTGCCAGGTGCCGCATGCAAGCGCACCGCTGATGACCGGGACGGAGAGTGACGGGCCGACGATCGCCGCCCTGACGTGAGAGCGGCCGTTGCCGTCGCCCCATGCCGCGTCGTGGGCGTAGGGGATGTCATCCGGGGCGACGACCGAGAGCGCCCGGCGGAGGTCTAAGAGCACGCCGGGTTCGTACTCGATGGTCGTGACGGCGGCGGTCGAGCCCACGACGAAGATGTTCACAAGTCCGTCCCGAACACCGCTCTCGGCGACCGCCTGCGCTACCCGGGGCGTGAGGTTGACGATCTCGCCTTCGCCATGGGTATCTACCTGGATTGTCGTACGATACATCTTGAGCACCTCATTCGCACCTCCCGTTGTCCTGCGGGCCACTTAAATCTCATGTTCCTGAGGAACCGGCACATCCCCCCGGGGTCACGGTGTGGCGGTTCGTAAGCGCTTTATGTGCGGGACGGGTATTCCCTCTCTGGAGATGGTATCCGATGCTCTATCGCTGGAAGAATGGACAGGATGTAGATGAGGCAGTCGTTGTCGTGATGAACACCCTTGATCAGGATCAGGAGATCCAGGGATGGTTGCTTCACACCCTGCAGCAGGCGATCGACGAATCCGACCTGCAACTTGCGCAGTACTTCTTTGTGGAACTTGAGCAGCACCGGCCTGAAGCGCTTGGATTCTTCAGGAAACCGGAATCTTAGCCCTTTCGAGGGAGATGCCCGGGGACGAGGTGACCCCGGGGTAGACGTCTTCAGGTGTTTTTCATGGATGTTACAACTGGAGACGTACGGAGCGACTTCCTGCCGATATGGGAGACCGTCGCCGCCGCCGGTCCGGTGAGGAGGATGGTGAGCACCGCGCCTGGTTTCCCCGACCACAGAGCGGTTCTGGTCATCGGATATTCTCTCATGTGAACCGGGTCCATCCCGATCCGCTGATCGCGCCGCCAAAGATCACTCTGTAACTCCTTTATCCTCGTCGTCCTCGAAGCAGAAGACCTCCTCGATGGTGACGCCGAAGGTTTTTGCAATCCTGTAGGCGACCTCGATAGAGGGATTGTATTTCCCCCGCTCGATGGAGTTGATCGTCCGCCGGGTGACCCGGATTCGATCGGCAAGTTCCTCCTGGGTCATGTCGTGCATCGCGCGAAAGACCTTGATCTTGTTCTTCATCGTCTCTACGCCCCGTATTTTCTGTTGTAGTGCCATAAGAACGCACCATACAACACGGCCAGCAGCACCGTGATCGCCCCGAGCGCTGCGCCGAACGCACGGGTCGTGTCCCGGATGCGGTGGGGGCTATGGATATACTGAATTGGCGGTGACTGCAGGGAAGACCTTCTGCGATAGAGACAGGGAAGGGGGAACGAGTTCCCCCTCCCCGTCAGCCCCTCCCCCTATGGCGATATCTCCACGGTCCACTGCATGGGCGGATGCTGGATAAGATCCATGCACGGCTGCTCGTCGGGTATCGCCATGCCTGCCCCGCCCCGCAAGAAAAAGGAGGAACGTAATACGCGGGTGGGGTGGGGACTACGGGGGGAGCAGACCCCCACCGGCCCTTTCCCGAATGGCGATACCTGCCACGACTCGTTGCATGAAGGTACGCCAGAGAAAATAAGGGTCGCCTCTGGAACCGATCTGATCAGGACGAAAAATAAGATCCGGGCTGGATCTCAATAGACTGGTTTATGGTATTTTCATGCTGGAAGCAGACGGGAAAAGAGGAGTCTCACTCCCCTTCTTCCCCATCCTCTTCGGCATCCAGGATCGTGAACCCGATGACCCTGTCGCCGTCATCGAGTCGCATGACCCGGACGCCCCGGGTGCCGCGCTTCTGGATCGATACTTCGGAGACCTTCGTCCGGATGACGATACCGGATTCGCTCATCACGATGATCTCATCGTCATCGGAGACCGCCATCGACCCGATGACGTTGCCTGCCCGGACGTCGACGACGATGTTCCTGACACCCATCGTGCCCCTGCCGTGGCCGCGGAACTCATCAAACTCCGTCCGCTTCCCGTAGCCCTGCTCCGTGATGGTGAGGAGATGGTCGTTCTCGACGACGGATATCGCCTGCAGGGCATCACCGTGGCGGAGACGGATCCCCCGCACACCCATAGCGTTCCGGCGGACCGGGCGGACAGCCTCCTCGTGGAACCGGAGACTCTGCCCGAATCTCGTCGTCAGGATCAGTTCCCGGTCACCGTCGGTCGCCTTCACATCCACCAGTGTATCGCCGTCACGGAGGTTGATAGCGTTGATACCGGTCTGCCGCGGCCGCGAGAACTCATCGAGCGCCACCTTCACGACCGTCCCCGCCCTCGTTGCGAAGAAGAGGAAGTGTTCGGAGTCAAACTCCCGCACAGGGATCACCGTGGTCACCCGCTCCTCACCATCGAGGGGGAGGAGGTTGACGAGAGCCTTGCCCTTCCCGGTCCGCTGCCCCTCAGGGAGATCGTAGACCTTCAGCCAGTAGATCTTTCCCCGGTCGGTGAAGCAGAGGAGGTAGTCGTGCATATTCGCGACGAAGACGTTCTCGACACCATCATCGTCCTTTGTCGCCATGCCGATGACGCCGCGGCCGCCGCGCCGCTGGTTCCGGTAGGTGTCGAGATCGATCCTCTTCACGTAGTTGGAGGATGTGAGCGAGACCAGCATCGGTTTGTCCTCGATGAGATCCTCCTTATCGAACGCCTCAGCCACCTGCCCGATCCGGGTTCTCCGCTCGTCGCCATAACGTGTGCCGATATCGACAAGTTCTTTCCTGATCTCGGCAAGAATGCTTTCTTCACTCGCAAGGATCGCAGACAACCGCTCGATCTCCATCGCAAGAACATCGCGCTCGTCGAGGATCTTCTGCTGCTCAAGCGCCGCAAGCCTCCGAAGCTGCATCTTCAAGATGGCATCCGCCTGCACCTCGTCGAGGGCAAACTTTGCCACCAGGGCATTCAGGGCTTCTTCAGTCGTTCCGGATGCCCGGATCGTCGCGATGACCGCATCGATGTTGTCGAGCGCGATGAGGAGGCCGCGGAGGATATGCATCCGCTCCTCGGCTTTCGCAAGGTCGAACTCCGTCCTCCGCCTGACCACATCCACCCGATGTTTGAGGAACTCATGGATGAGTTCCTTGAGGTTCAGGGTCCGGGGCTGGCGGTCGACGATCGCGAGGTTGATGATGCCAAAGGACGACTCGAGCGCCGTGTGCTTGTAGAGGTAGTTCAGGATCACCTGAGGCGCGGTGCCCTTCTTCAGGTCGATCACGATCCGCATACCGTCGCGATCGGACTCGTCGCGGATGTCGCCGATCCCCTCGATCCTTTTGTCACGAACGAGGTTTGCGATATGTTCGATCAGACGCGCTTTGTTCACCTGGAATGGGATCTCGGTGATGATGATCTGCGGAGTCCGCCCTTCCTCCTCGATCTCCGCAACCCCCCTGACCACACACTTCCCGCGACCGGTGAGATAGGCATCACGGACTCCTCCGGTGCCCATCATGATCCCGCCGGTCGGGAAATCGGGACCGGGCATGATCCGCATCAGTTCCTCAGTGGATGTGCCCGGTTCATCGATGACGCGGCAGGTCGCCTCACAGACTTCTCTGAGGTTATGAGGCGGCATGTTCGTCGCCATACCAACCGCGATCCCGCTTGACCCGTTGACGAGGAGGTTTGGGATACGGGCGGGAAGGACGTCGGGTTCCTCGAGTGATTCATCAAAGTTCGGGACGAAATCTACCGTCTTCTTGTCGATATCCGCCAGGAGCTCCTCTGAGATCTTCGTGAGCCGGGCCTCCGTATACCGCATCGCTGCAGCGGAATCCCCGTCGATAGACCCGAAGTTACCCTGACCGTCCACCAGCGTGTGGCGGTAGGAGAAGGGCTGCGCCATCTTCACAAGCGTATCGTAGATGGCCGAATCACCGTGCGGGTGATACTTACCCATCACGTCTCCGACAACACGGGCGCTCTTCTTGTAGGGCTTGTCGCTCGTGTTGCCCATCTCCCACATCGCATAGAGGGTGCGACGATGGACCGGCTTCAAACCGTCCCGCACATCCGGAATAGCCCGGCCGATGATCACGCTCATCGCGTAGTCGATGTAGCATGATTTCATCTCCTCTTCGATGTTGACCGGAACGATGCTGACGTGTTCAGATGTCAAGGTTGTTCACCTCCTTTGCATGCCGGCGGATGAAATCCCTGCGGGCATCAACGTTCTCTCCCATGAGTTTCTCGAATATCGCGTTTGCGTAAACGGCATCCTCGATCTTCACCTGCTTGAGCACCCGGTTCGCCGGATCCATCGTGGTGCTCCAGAGCTGGCCGGCGTTCATCTCACCAAGACCCTTGTAGCGCTGGATCGTGACGCCTTTCTCGCCCCATTCACCGGTGATCTCGCGCATCTCCTCCTCGCGGTAGGCATACTTCTCCTGCCTGCCTTTTGCAATCCGGTAGAGGGGCGGCTGGGCGATGTAGATGTAGCCGTTCTCAACGAGCGCCGGCAGATAGCGGTAGAAGAACGTGAGAAGAAGCGTCCGGATGTGTGCACCATCGACATCGGCATCGGTCATCAGGATGATGTGGTGGTAGCGAGCCCGCTCTACATCGAAGTTATCGCCGATTCCGGTCCCTATGGCGGATATCAGCGCCTGAATCTCGGCATTCTTCAGGCTCCTGTGTTCTGACGCCTTCTCGACGTTCAGGATCTTCCCCCGCAACGGGAGGATTGCCTGGAATTTTCTGTCCCGCCCCTGTTTTGCGGAACCGCCTGCCGAATCTCCTTCCACGATATAGAGTTCGCTCTTTGCCGGGTCACGCTCCTGACAGTCGGCAAGTTTCCCGGGAAGGCCGGTCGACTCCAGCGTGCTCTTCCTCCGGGCGAGTTCGCGAGCGTTCCGGGCGGCTTCCCGCGCCCGTGCTGCAGCCATCGCCTTATCCACGATCGTCTGGAGAGTTCTCGGATGCTCCTCGAAGTACTCGGTGAGCGATGAGTAGACGAGTGAGTCCACGATGCCCCTGACGTTGCTGTTTCCAAGGCGCATCTTGGTCTGCCCCTCAAACTGCGGGTTTGCCACCCGGGTGCTGATGATAGAGGCGAGCCCTTCCCTGACATCCTCACCCCGGATCTGGGCATCGTTGGTCTTGAGGAGGTTGTTCCTCCGTGCTGCGTTGTTGATCGCCCGGGTGATGGCGCTCCGGAACCCCTCAAGGTGAGTTCCACCCTCGCGCGTGTTGACGCTGTTGACGTAGGTGTAGACCGTCTCTGTGTATGAGTTATTGTATTGCAGGGCGACCTCGACCTCAACCATGCTCTCAGGATCGCGTTTCTGGAAGTAGATGATGTCATCGTGGAGGCTCTCCTTCCCTTCGGCGAGGTGGGCGACGAACTGTCGGAGACCATCTTTGAAGCAGTAGACCGCCGCGTCTCCGGTGCGTTCGTCCTGCAGAACGATCGTGAGACCGCTGTTCAAATATGCGAGTTCGCGGAGCCGGTGATCCAGCACATCGTAGTCGTACTCGACGGTCTCGAAGATCGACCGATCGGGCTGGAACGTTATCCGGGTTCCCCGAAGCCGTTCGTAGTCGATCTGCTGCCCGTCCAGAGGGCCGTAACGCTCCTCGTACCGCGCCTCCATCTCATGCTCGGTCTCAGGGCGGCTCGTGAGTGGTTTTGCGACCTGGCCCTGCCGGAACTGCATCGTGTAGACGTTGCCATCCCGGAAGACCGTTGCATCAAGCCAGCTTGCAAGGGCGTTGACGACTGAGACGCCGACGCCGTGCAGTCCGCCGGAGACCTGGTAGGTATTCTTGTCGAACTTTCCGCCGGCATGAAGCACAGTGAGGACGATCTCAAGAGCGCTCTTGCCATACTGGGGCATGATGTCGACCGGGATACCGCGCCCGTTATCATCAACTGTGACCGAGCCGTCCCGGTTGATGGTCACCTGTATCCGGTCGCAGAACCCGGCGAGAGCCTCGTCTACGGCGTTGTCCACGACCTCGTAGACCAGATGGTGCAGCCCCCGACTCTCTGTGCTGCCGATGTACATGGCGGGGCGCTCCCGCACCGGCCTCAGGCCTTCCAGTACCGTGATGTGTGAAGCATCGTATGTATCAGTCATCTGTGACCTCCGCTGAACAAGCGGCGTCCTGAATCGCAGTAAAATACACAGTATATATTGGTTTTATAACCACTTATACTGAACGGCCTCCGTGGATACGCTGATTTGCGCCGTTTCAGCATATTTCCAGCCGTCCGGAGCCTCCATGCAGATATGCCTCTCTGCCGGGGCGGCAGGGTTACCCCGGCCTATATGGACTCGGCGATTCTGCCGGCGCGCGCCGGGAGGGAGGAGACTTCTCAGTCATACTTCCCTGTGTCTGGATCCGGTATGCCGAGTTCTATATCGACTGCAATCGCGATCCGGTTGAGGATTCGCCTGATATCTGCTGCATCTTCTTTGTCCAGGATGCCCGGTTGGTGCCAGAGCACCATCTTACGGAGCCGTCCGACGAGTTCCTCGATCTCAGTTCCCCGGAACTGGACCGGGACGATGAACTCTGAGAGATGATCTGCAGCGCCAAAGAAGGCCCTCTCGGGAGGGAGGCCGAAGTGCCGTGAGAGAAGCATGAGGTTGACGATGAAACCCCTGCCGAACTCGCTCTTCATAGAGATGGATCGCATGGGAGCCTACATAATTGTGTTGACTGAGAACGGTAAAGTATCGGGCACAGTTCAACACTCTCCGGTTTTCTCAAGATCTTGTCCGCACATAGGATGCCCGTCGTCTGCCGCATCTCCCCGGGCCACGGTGGCGGGGCAATAGTGCCGGTTCCGGGACATCTGGATGATCTCCTCCGGAATAATTACAAAACACCCCTGTGTTCCGGCAACCGGCAGGGTTCAATGGCAGGATTATGTAAACAGATAAGTTCCGGCCGAGACCGCCACGATGAAGATGAATGATGCCGCCAGAAACGCCCATTCCCCGGGGTGCAGGGGCTTTTTTGCAAGAAATATATACGAAGCCTTTCCGTAGCTCCGGCAGAGCATGCTGACATATGTGCGCTCCCCCTGCTCAAACGACCTGATAAAGACCGACCCGATTGTATAACTCATCTGCCTGATGCGATACACGTACGGCAAAGAACCGTCGAATACGTCGAAGCACCGGGTTTCAAGCGCATGCCTCACCCTGTTGAACATGTCGGCAAAGACGAATAGATATCGTATCATCATGCCCAGAGCGAGTGCAAACTCCGGTGGCAGACCCAGCCTCGCGGCGCCGTCCAGAAGATCCTGCATCCTGGTCGTCGAGGAGAGCAGGATGATGAAGGAGATGCAGACCAAAAACTTGGCCCCAAGGATAGTAGCGAACTCCATCGATTCGGCGAATATGTGTATCCCGAAGGGCAGGTCGAAGATCGCGTGAACGCTGGAATACCGCGGATTTTCAAAGAATATCTGAAAGAATATGATGAAAAAGCCGAACGGAAGGATCATAAGGAACCGCTTCACAAAAACCAGCGGGGGCAGCCGGGAGAACGCCCACAAACAGAGAAAGAAGAGGAACATCACCTCCCCGAAGAGATAGGTCTTTGTGGAGTACGGGAATGCCACAACGGCAATGATGCATGCGAAGCATATGAGAATCTTCACTCTTGCATCCAGGCGGTGGACCGGGCTGTCACGGTATGCCATGCGTTCGATGTCGTAAAGCTCATCGATCATGGCGATCCCTTGAGTTTCTCAAGAAGTGCCGCTTCTACTTCATCGTATGTGTATCCCATCCGAATGTCTACCCCCTGACGCTGGAGCGAACGAATCAGCCGCGGGAGCACGGGTACCTGCAGGTGTGCGAAACTCAAGAGATCTTCCTGCACGAAGACCTCCTGAACAGTTCCCTTGCCGATAACAGATCCCCTGTTCATGATCCAGATCTCGTCTGCGATCTCGGTGACGATATCGAGATGGTGCGTGGAGGTGATCACGGTCATGCCGTATTTTTCCGGGAGTGTATTGATGAAATCGATCAGATCGGAGACGCCTTGCGGGTCAAGGCCCGCCGTTGGTTCATCCATGACCATCACCTGAGGCTCCATGGCGATGATCCCTGCAATGGAGACTCGCTTCTTTTCTCCTCCGCTCAGGTGATGAGGAACGCGATTTCGGAGTTCTTCGATTCCGACAATCCGAAGTGCTTCATCGACGCGGTGCTGGATGGTTTTACTGTCAAGACCGAGGTTTGCCGGTCCGAACGCCACATCCTGCTCGACGGTCGGTGAGATGATCTGGTCGTCCGGATTCTGGAAGACGATACCGACGAACTTCCGCACATCCCTGATATTCTGCCTGGTGATCGGCTCGCCTCTGATGAGCACCTCCCCGGATGTCGGCTTGAGAATGCCGTTGAAATGCTTGAAAAGCGTGCTCTTTCCTGCGCCGTTCGCTCCTATTACCGCGATCAGTTTCTTCCTGCCCGCAACGAAGTTGACATTGTCCAGGGCCAGGTCGGTGCCCCGATAGGAGTACCGGAGATTACGGGTCTCGATCAGATGCATGTATAGTCGGCACTTCGAAAAATTGGAGATATATCATTGTTTTGATGCAGCAACCACTTTACCGGCACCGAAGGCAAGGGCAAAGGCGATCAGGACGCCGACGATAATGGCGATGATCGCGCCAAGCGACCCCAGTTCCTCCCCTAAAGCATAATCCGGCATGGGTGCTGCATAAGCAAACGTGCCGGACCCGACCGCTTCGGGATCGCCGTCTTCGGGGGACGGCCCCGTCAATGTCTTGCCGCCCTGCACGAAGAGAGCCGTGCTTTCCAGCCCATCCGGATCGCTCGATGCGAAAAATACCGCCGTAACGCCGATGGCGATCGCAAGGACGATCCCGACGGCGATAAACGACTTCATCTCCATCATGCCGCCACCCCGCTCTTGCTCTCCAGCGGCATCAGGTCGGGGCGGGCATGGTATATGAGATAGACCGCTCCTGCAGTGATCGCGCCTTCGATGATGCCGATAGCCGCATGGTAGGTGCCCATGGCCAGAAGACCCGGCACAAGGGGAAACGTGCCTGCAACGAACATCTCGACCGATGCCGCAAGTGCCGGTATGAAGCATGCAAACCAGGCAGCAATCCCGGCGGAGACGTACGCGTTCCGGGCAATGCTCTTTAAGGTCGTGAACCCGTAATAACCAACAAAACCGCCGATAACCCCCATGTTGATGATATTCACGCCCATGGTCGTGATACCGCCGTCGCCGAAGAACACGCCCTGGATTATCAAGACCAGAGTGAGGATAAAGACCGCGGCATAGGGGGAGCCCAGGACAATCGCGGCAAGGGCTCCTCCCACAAGATGGCCGCTCGTCCCCATACCTACCGGCAGGTTGAAGGCCTGAATTGCAAAGATTCCTGCAGCCAGAACCGCCACAAGAGGGATTTTTTCCTCGGCAAGCTCCTTTCGCGCCCATCTCAATGAGAGAGCGACGAAGATCAGGGCAATGATCCAGTACACTGCAGCCTGTCCAATCGGAATAAACGCATCAGGTATATGCATGGCACACCCTGATCTGCTGTGTTACGTAATAGTATATAGGTATTACGAATCGCGAAGGTTCTATAACTCCATAAGAACTCGTCGTACTCCTGATGCGAAGAGTATGCCCATTGCCCTTGCCAGCGCGGGTTTCAGGGCAAGTTTACGGATCAGGGTGCCCGGCCTGTCCATATCACCGTGCTCCACGATCGTCTGGATGATATCGGGGTCATTTAACGCCCGGCAGAGACGGTCGATCTCCTCCGGCGTCATCTTCTGCCGCATCCTGAGCGCTCTCATCCCGATATCGAGTTCTCTCCCGAAATCTTCCTTCCAGCGCCGCTCGTAATCCCGGAGGCTCCCGTCGTCGAACTCCCCGCGCGCCACGCACGTCGCAGCGACCGCAGCAGCGTGTTTTGCTGACCGGATGCCCGTGTAGATTCCTCCGCCCGACGTGGGTTTCGCGAACCCCGCGGCATCGCCGACGATGAGCGCTCGATGGCCGTAAGTCTGAGGCATGACCCCGAGCGGGATGACGCCGGTTGCGAGGTGGAGCGAGTTCTCCCCGTAACGGGCAATGAATCGGTCGAAGTGATCCTTTGCATGCTCTCTCGCGCAGAGACCGACACGCGCCCGGGTTGCTGAGATCGGGATCACCCACCCGAAGAAGTCGGGTGAGGCGTCTGGATGGAGTTCCACATAGCGTGGATCTACCTTGCAGGGGACCTCTGCCTGCACCCCGGCAAGATAGACCCTTGATCGCTGGAATCCGAGCATGCGGGCGATGGAGCTCCGTGGCCCGTCGGCAGCGATCAGGAGGCGGAAGGGGATCTCCTCCCGCCCGTGGATGCCCCGGGTCAGGAGCGAGGTGCCCTGGATACCTGATGCGCTTGTTTTCAAGCGAAACTCCGCCCCGGCGTTCGCCGCCTTCTCTGCCATCTCCCGGTCGAGGTGACACCGATCGACGACATAGGCCTTCGTCACCCCTGCATCGAAGAGGAGCTCGCCGCCGAGACCCGAGACCATGCGTGCGCCGCTCACCTCATTCAGGACCGAACGGTTCGAGACGTTACACTCGGCAAACGCTGAGGCTGAGAGCAATCCTGCGCACTGCACCGGGTAGCCGATCGTCCCATGCTCCTCAATACAGAGTGTTTTAAGCCCTTCTTCGGCACACGCCCGCGCTGCTGCGCTCCCGGCAGGCCCCGCGCCCACAATGACTACATCCCAGACCAAGCTATCATCATCCCCCGCAAATCCGGGATCCCGGTGATTCCTCTCTCCCGAATATTAGGACCCCGGTTGGTATAAATGAGAGCGGCCGGCAGGGCCGATCCCCTGCCTACCTGAGATGCTCCGCCACGAACCGGCCTGTCTCGAAGCCGATGAGGGCAAGAAAGATCATGGTCAATATGACCATCGCAGAAAGGAAGAGTGCGACCACCTCATCAAGGGTGAGCATGAACACCCCGGCAGCCGGGGCCATGAGGCCGGGGAATGTGGCAACTGCCACGGCGCCGATTACCCATATCGCCACAAAAATGAGGTAGATCGATAGTTTCCTCATGGATCTACTCTTCGCGGTATTCTGTCTGCTGTTCTTTTAAAGCCATATCTTGCCGCTCTGACTCGATCTTCTGGGTGAACTCTGCGGCCCACCGCTCAATCTCTCCCGAGAAGAGCCTGCCAACCCGGAAGAGGACGATGATCGCCCAGAGGACCAGGAGGATCAGGATTATGCCTGCAAGGACCGAGAAGATCCCCGCGATGAACGGCAGGAAGAACAGGTACGCGATGACGACAAGGAGCACGTAGGCAATACCCCGGAATGCCCGCCGGTAGCGCGTCACCCTCTCTTCAGGTGTATCGCCTCGCGAGTATGCCACGGCGGCGTACCCCGCGATCGCGTCGGTGACGTCGAGGACCTCCTTGAATATACCAAGGATGATGATCACGAGCGCGACGAGGATTATCCCCGATATCAGGCTGCTAAGGCCGATCAGGCCAAAGAAGGACGGGTCCCCGAGCATCGTTGCAAGCGGCTGGAAGACGAAGACGCCAAAGAGCCATATAAGGAATGCGGTGACGATGCCAACCACAATCTTTGGAATGCTATCATAGATCTCATGCCGGGATTCGGCAAGTAACTTTTCACGGTTTATCACACGAATCACCTTGATTCATATGGACTTTAAGTGAGTACCCTTAAATAGTTTAGCCTGGATATGGGCCATTTATAGGCTATCTCCAGGAAAAAAAGCCTGTCTAATAGAACAAAATCGCATGATATCCCGTTATATGTCCTGGAGATCTGGACGGCCCGGCACGTTCTTCGGCGGGTTGCCACTCCTCCGCTTCCTGCCCGGCGGGTGCGCGGGGGGGAGGTCTTTCGCACACCCGGTATAACGTGCTCCTCCGCCGCCCTCCACAGCTGTGTATTTGATGGATCATGCCCCAAGTAATACGAAATGCCGGATATGCGGGAGTTTAAGTGGAAGCAGTGCCTGGTCGTGCGTGCTGATATCAAGATGAGCTGCGGCAAGAAGTGTGCGCAGATCGCTCATGCAGCCATAGGGGCATACGAGAAGGCCGATAAACTGGCAAGAAAAGCCTGGTTTGATGAGGGGCAGAAGAAAGTCGTGCTGAAGGCATCAAACGAGCGTCAGCTCTTTGAACTCAAGACGATAGCGGAACGAGCAGGTATCCCGGCATCGATCATACAGGATGCCGGGATGACCGAGATCCCGCCGGGAACCGTGACGGCGCTCGGCCTTGGCCCTGCCCGCTCCGAAGACCTCGACCGGATCACTGGAGACCTCTCCCTGCTATGATGCCCTCACCCCACCCCCTTGAGGTGGAACTCGGGATGCGCTACTACGCATCCGATACCCCCGGTATCGGTGGGCGGCTCCGCGCAAGCCCCGCCGATTTTGTCGTCGACGAGCTCCCGCTCCCGATCAGCGATCCCGACGGGCCTTACCTCATCTGCCGGCTCACCAAGACGAACTGGGAACTTCAGCGGGCGGTCAAGGAGATTGCGAAACGGCTCGGCATCAGTCACCGGCGGATCGCCTGGGCGGGGACGAAGGACAAGAACGCGGTGACGACCCAGCTCATATCGATCTACGACGTCTCACCCGAAACGGTCGAGCAGGTGCGCCTTGCGGATATCACGCTCGAGGCCGTCGGGCGGTCGCAGCACCCGCTCATCCTCGGCGGTCTTGAGGGCAACCGGTTCGATATCCTCATCCGCGACTGCATCGAGGATGACCTCCCGGCACGGGTGCAGGCGGCGACGGCCGTTTCATCCGCCGGGATACCGAACTACTACGGGTTGCAGCGGTTTGGTGTTGTCCGGCCGGTCACGCACCTCGTCGGCGAGAGGATCCTCAAAGGCGACTACGAGGGCGCCGTGACCACCTACATCGGCCGGGCGTACCCCCGGGAGTCGGAAGAGGCACAGCATGCCCGGACTCATTTCGCCGAAACCCATGATGCGCGGGCGGCGCTCGCCGATCTCCCCGTCCGGATGACCTATGAACGGGCTATGGCAAATCACCTCGTCGCAAACCCCGGCGACTACGCCGGCGCGCTCCGGGCGCTCCCCCCAAAGCTCCTCTCGCTCCTTGTGAGCGCATATCAGTCCTACCTCTTCAACCGCGCTCTCTCTTCACGGCTGGATGCTGGTATGTCGCTTACCGAGCCCGAAGTCGGCGATCGACTCCTCTTCTCGGGGGGTCGCGAGGATATTGTAACCGCACGAAACCGACAGGCTGCCCTGCTGCAGATCCGCCGTGGCCGAACCCGGGTCGCCCTCTTCATCCCGGGAGCCGGGGCGGTGGCATCATACGGGCCGATGGATGAGATCATGCAGGACCTGATGGCTGAGTCCGGGATCAGCGCCGGGGACTTCGAGCGTGCCTCCCGGTTCGTAGAGACGGCGTTTTCCGGTGTCCTCCGGTCGATAAGCCTCTTTGCAGATGTGGAGGCGGATGTATCCGGTACGGACGTCCGGCTCAAATTCACGCTTCCTCCCGGTCATTACGCAACGACGGTCTGCCGTGAGTACATGAAGGCCGACCCGTACATGATGATCTAAGCGATCAAGACCCAAAAAAGATTATTCGCGGGTGGGATGGTAGAGCACATCCCACTCGGTGATCAGGTTGCTCCCGCACATATAGTGGCGCTTCAAGGAGAGGCGGAACATCTCTTCTTCAGTCTCGATGTGCATGCCGCCGACGAGCGACGGGGTATCAGCGCCGCCGACGATGAACGGCAGGTGGATCAGGCGTATCTCATTGACAAGGTGGTGGTTCAGCATCGACCAGTTCAGCGTCGGCCCCCCCTCGATCATCATCCTGCCGACACCGTAGTCCCGCTTCAGGATACCCATCAACCCCGGCAGGTCGACCTCTCTCTCGCCCATGACGACGACGTCGACACCGCTTTTCCGGAGACGGGCAACGTTCTCCTTCGGCGCCGCCTCGCTGACGGCGATGACCGTCCGCGCGTCAGGCCCGAGGATGTTTGCATCCGGTGGGATATCCGCCCGGTTGCTCGGAATAACGCGGAGCGGGCTTTTTCCCTCGACCAGCCTGACTGTCAGGAACGAGTTGTCGATCCTGATGGTGTTTGCCCCTACCATGATGGCGTCGTATTCCGCCCGGGTCCGGTGAAGAAGGAGTTCGGTCTCGGGCGCCATGTATCTCATGAGGATCTTGCTTGAGGCACCGCGCTTCAGGGTAAGTTTCCCGTCGACGGTGATCTCCGACATCATGAGCACGTGCGGCCTGTCGTGTTCTGGCATTGGAATTCGTTCCCGGTGATATATCTGGCGGGAGCGTTTATGAATCTGATGATTTTTGCCGGTATGGAAATATTCGGGGTGAGTTGTTGCGCTCTGGCAGGACAGAGCAAAGGTTAAACCCGAGACAGGCCGATAATTTAATGCGATGAATATAACCTCCCTGCGGCCGAAATTCATCAAATATACGGAGCCTATCGCGTCGTTTTTTATACGCCTCGGTGTCACGCCAAACCAGATCTCCGTACTCTCCGTGTTCTTCGGTTTTTCGTGCGCGCTTGCCTTTGCCGGACGCTACTTCCTCGCCGGCAGCCTGCTCCTCCTCGCCTCGGCGATCCTCGATCTGGTGGATGGCAGCGTCGCCCGGAGGAATCACACGGAGAGCCGGTTCGGGGCGGTCTTCGACTGGGTCGCTGACAAATACGTCGATGCAGCGGTCATCCTCGGTGTGGGGTTCTCCGGCATCCCCATCATAAGCCAGTTCATCGATGTCCCGCCGGTTGCCGACTTCGGTATCGTGGGGCTGGCACTTGCCGGGTCGCTGATCAACACCTTCATCAAGCCGGTCACATACGCAGAGATCGGTTTCTCGGAGAGGATTGCCGGGAAGATCGAGGATCCTCTTGAGGGTGTCGGATTCTTCGGGCGGCCCGAGACAATCCTTGTGCTGGTGCTCGGCGGCATAACCGGGTACATCTGGGTTGCAATCCTCCTCATCGCAGTCTGCACGAATCTCTCTGCAGTCCAGCGGATCTTCTACCTCTACCGGCGGTATTCCTGACCGATTCACATCTTTTATCGCTCTGTTGAAACCCTGTCCTGATCTTCATCCTCACCCTGATGTGGCTGATGCCGGACTCGATCTGTCTCCTGCCGACCTTTTTCTCAGGTGTACCTTCAGACAGTGGATCGTGAGGGGTACTGCCGTTGACAGATGGCAGATCTTAGCGCTCCTCCCCCTTCAGGATGGGGACAATGCCCGGGTGTTGCTGGTAGAGAATCGTGTCGGGGGTGCAGGCATCACATCTCTCTGGCCAGCATCCCCAACACGGTGGATCGTTTGGGGTATCGCCATCGGGTAGCGGTTTGCGGGGAGGAGGGTCTCCACCCTGTGTTTAGCGCTCGGTTTTTCCAGCGTTTGGCCGAATGATCCGTTCCACCTCACTGCGGTAGAGGCGGTAGAGGCTGTCGGCGAGGGTGCCGAGCTGGGGCACGACCATGAAGAGGGTATACGCGAGGATGACAAGAAAGACCAGTGCTCCGAGTTCTGCCATGACATTGTGCGCCCAGAAAAAACTCTCGTAGCCGAACTCCCCGTTGCCGGCGATCCCCGGGAGGTAGGGGAACCACTGCTCGGTGTAGGCCGTGATGACAAAGACGTTCCGGACGATGTTCAGGATATATATCGTCGGGAAGACGATGAGGAAACCTGCGGCTTTCTGCTTCAGCGTCGACTGCACACCCCAGGCGACCCCGAGCATGATCGCGATGCTCTGGATACCGGTGCAGGCAAGGATGATCTCGGTCTGGAGGCCGTTTCGCTCCATCAGATTCCAGCCCTGGAAGGTTACCGGATAACCGACCGCTGCAAGTGCCGCTGCTGTCTGGTTGGTGACGACTGCAATCAGCCAATCCCCGAGTGCGGGTATGTAGCCGAAAGGCGCGTAGATCAGGAACGCCACGGCAGCTATCATCGAGATCTGCATCACCCGGGGGTCGTCGCGGAGCAGGTATTTTGCGGTTATGTAGAGGAAAGGTATCGAGAGGAAGGCTATCGCCGGGTACATGAAGTTATTGAGGGAGAAGTAGTAGGGAAGTTCAAAGAAGAGATATCCGACGATGCTTATCCACCCGCCGAGTGCGAAGTACTTCCGGAATCTGCCCGGGACAAGAAAGATAAGAAAGCAGATGCAGGAGATCAGCACCAGATAATCCTTCATCTTTTATCCTTCGGTGTATCTGGCTATAATTATTTGCGCACCCCCCCGTCCCCGGGCCGCATGCCATGCAACCGATCATGCGGCATGACCAAGAATTAATTGCGATCGCCGCTCAACTTATTATAATGATGTTCTGTCCGCAGTGTAAGGGTCTGATGATATCATCCGGAGGTCAGATGAAGTGCAAAAAGTGTGGCTATATCCGGGCAATCGACGAATCTGACCGGTTAAAGAAGACAGACAAGCGTGTGGAGAAGGAGATCACCATCGTCGACGAAGAAGATAGGATTGCAACCCTCCCGACCACGACCATCAAGTGTCCGGAATGTGACTGCACGACGGCGTTCTGGTGGCTGCGGCAGTTGCGTGCGGCGGATGAGAGCGAGGTCAGGTTCTTCCGGTGCACTGCCTGTGGGAAGACCTGGCGCGAGTACGATTGATCGGGCTGGTTTACCGTTCTGGTACCCCTCTCGGGGTGCACTTTATTTCATCAAATATTTGCGTCCTCTCCTCTGGTTCACGCGTTTTCACTTCTTGCTGCCCGCTCTTTCCCGATACCGGCTCCTATGAAGGCGTGGGTGCTGTATGCCCTGATGCAGCTGTCAACCACTTCAACGCAGTTCTGGTAACCATCCCCCATTGTTTACCCTCTGGTGCACCTGCCCCTTCGACCAGAATGTTGATATAATTATACATTATTAATAATGTATAATCGAGGTACTCGGATGGCGGAAAACTTTGATGTCAAACTCGAGGAGGCGAAATACTACACCCCTGAAACCATCTGCAGGGAGCAATCCTGGGTTGGGGACTACAACAGGGCCTACCGGGATTTCCTTGCAGATCCTGATGGGTTCTGGGACGGTGTCGCCAGAGAGCTTGAGTGGTTCCAGCCCTGGGACCGGGTGAAGGAGTGGAACTACCCCTATGCGAGGTGGTTCCTGAACGCCAAACTCAACGTCACCTACAACTGCCTGGACCGTCACGTCCAGAACCAGCGGCGAAACAAGGTTGCGATCATGTGGCGGGGAGAGAACGAGGACGAGGAGCGGATCCTCACCTACCGTCAGCTCTACCATGCGGTCTGCCGGTTTGCAAACGGTCTTACGCGCCTCGGCGTCGTGAAGGGCGATCGGGTCTGCATCTACATGCCGCTCGTCCCCGAGCAGATCATCGCCATGCTTGCCTGCGCCCGCATCGGGGCGATCCACTCGGTCGTCTTCGGCGGGTTCGGCGTCAGGGCGCTCAACCAGCGGATCAAGGGCATCGGCGCCAAAGTGGTCGTCACCGCTGACTTCACCTACCGGCGCGGCAAGGCGATCCCGCTCAAGAATGTCGTCGAGGAGGCTGTCGTCAATGCACCCTCCGTCGAGCGTATCGTCATTCTTCGGCGTGATCTCGACAAACCCGTGGAGATCCACCCCGAGATGGAGGTTGACTTCCACAGTATGATGGAGGACGTGGAGCGAGAGTGCCCGGCAGAGCCGATGGATGCTGAGGATCCGCTCTTCATCCTGTATACGAGCGGCACCACCGGGACACCGAAGGGCATCGTGCATACCTGCGGTGGGTATATGGTCGGGACTTACTACACGACGAAGAACGTCTTTGATATCAAAGACAGCGACATCTTCTGGTGCACCGCCGACCCCGGCTGGATCACCGGTCACAGTTACTGTGTCTACGGCCCGCTCCTGAACGGTGCAACCTGCCTCATCACAGAAGCAACCCCGGATTACCCTGATCCGGGCACCTACTGGGACCTCATCGAGGAGTACGGTGTCACCATCTTCTACACCGCCCCGACCGCCATACGGATGTTCATGCGGGTGGGAGAAGAGTGGCCAAACCGCTACAACCTCTCGTCGCTCCGTATCCTCGGATCGGTCGGTGAACCGCTCAACCCCGAGGCGTTCGAGTGGTACTACCATACCATCGGGAAAGACCGGTGCCCGATCATGGATACCTGGTGGCAGACCGAGACGGGGATGCACATGCTGACAACGACGATCGGCGAACCTATGCGCCCTGGATTCGTGGGAAGGCCGATCCCGGGCGTCATCGCGGATGTCGTCGATGCAGCGGGGAATCCTGTTCCACCGGGTACGGGCGGCCTTCTGGTCATCAAAGATCCCTGGCCGTCGATGATGCGGACGATCTGGGACGATGACGAGCGCTACTGTAAGTACTGGAACACCATCCCGGGCTGCTACACTGCGGCTGATCTTGCGGTGAAAGACAGAGACGGCTACATCATGGTCATCGGGAGGTCCGACGACCTGATCGTCGTCGCCGGGCATAACATCGGGACGGCCGAGGTCGAGAGTGCGCTCGTATCCCATGAAGCGGTGGCGGAAGCCGCCGTCATCGGGAAACCCGATACCCTGAAGGGGAACACAATCAAAGCCTTCGTCATCCTCAGGGATGGCCGGCATCCGGGTGAGAAGCTGAGAAATGACCTTGTCTACCATGTCAGGATGACGCTCGGCCCCATCGCCATACCGTCCGAGATCGAGTTCGTCGAGGCGCTCCCAAAAACCCGGAGCGGCAAGATCATGAGGCGGGTCTTAAAAGCGCAGGAAATGGGTATGGACCCCGGTGATATCTCGACCCTGGAAGACTGAATAACCAACTATTTATATACTTTTTTAAGCATGCTATATATATGAATGAGCACAGACCAGAGGAGTCCCTCAAGATAGAAAATATCGTCGCTTCCGCGAAAGTGACGGAATCTCTTGATCTGCCTTCTCTTGCGTCCCAGCTGAAGGATGCGGAATACAATAAAAAACGGTTCCCCGGCGTCGTTCTCCGGATGCAGGACCCCAAGATCGCCGCGCTCGTCTTTGGTTCCGGGAAGGTCGTCCTGACCGGTGCAAAGAGCATCGACAACCTCTCACGAGGTCTTGAGATCCTCGTCGAAAAGTTGCGGGCACTCGGCATTGAGATCCCCGGGAGTCCGACCTACAAGGTCCAGAACATCGTCACATCCGCCGACCTCGGGACACCGATCAACCTCAATAAGATTGCCGTGGGCTTCAACCTGGACAAGATCGAGTACGAACCCGAGCAGTTTCCCGGGCTTGTATACCGCCTCGACGATCCGAAGGTGGTTGTCCTTCTCTTCGGGTCCGGCAAACTGATCATCACAGGCGGAAAGGTGCCTGAGGATGCCCAGCGAGCAGTACAGCGGATCCTCTCTGAGCTCTCCAGTCTTGGTCTTATCTGAAACCCACCTGATAACTCATTCCTTTTTTGTATGGCAAGGGCTTATCAGCCCGGTACGTCACTGGCCTGATACCCCGGGATATGCGCGAAATGCATCGGCAGAGCACCGGGGTTGCCGGTGCTCCGAAAGAGTTATCCCGGTAACCCCGGCGGATCGCAATAGACACAAACCCGGGAGATGATGTGGCTATTCATCTGGCGCCCGGTAATCCTCTTGTTCACCGTATCCTGCCACCAGAGGAGTATTTCTCAGCAGTTGCAGGAGTGTGATCCGGCGAGAAAAGGGCGGCTCTCAAAGGGTTGATGATTCATCAAGTCATTAAAATCCGACGCAATCGCCTGATCTCCTATTAAAATAATAATATTTTTATAGTCGGATTTAAAACACTAGATAAGTATCTGATGGTGAATGGATGAGGTCTGATAAGGTACGGTATTTTACACCCCGCGATGAAGAACTCGCCGAGCTCCTGATGGGCATCGGAATCAAAAGAAACGTCTCTAAAGTGCTTGTATACCTGGCAAATACCGAAGAAGCAACATCCCGTGACATCGAGCGCGGCACCGATCTCCGCCAGCCCGAAGTCAGCATCGCCATGCGCTACCTCAAAGAGTGCGACTGGATCGATACGCGCGAGAGCAAGTCGGAGAGCAAAGGTAGGCCGGTGAAGATCTATACCCTCTCACGCTCAATAACCGAGATCATGGATACGATCGAGAAAGAGAAGAAGAAGGAAGCCCGACATCAGTTGGACCTTATTCAGAAGATGCGGGAATGCATCTCAATGCAGTGATACAACGCTGCAACCTTTCTCCTCACCGATAATGACTGTTATCTTTTCTGTGTAAGCCGAGAACAAGCCGCACTCCAGTACACCCGGGATCGGGGCGATCTCCGCCTCCAGGCGTTCGGGATCTGCAATTGTCCCGAAACCGCAGTCGATGATGAAGTTACCGTTATCGGTGACGACCGGGCCATCCTTCTTCACCCCTTCCCGGAGAACCGGATCGGCACCGAGCGCTGCAAGCCGGCGGGAGACCGCCTCCACGGCGAACGGGAGCACCTCGACCGGCACGGGCGCGTTCAGGGCATCCACCATCTTGGTCCTATCGACGACGATGATCGCTCTTCGTGCTGCATCACAGACACACTTCTCCCGGAGGAGCGCGGCGCCACGCCCCTTGATCAGGTGAAGGGCGGGATCGATCTGGTCAGCCCCGTCGATGGCGATATCGAGTTCGGGGTGCTCATCGAGGCTTGTGAGAGGGATCCCATACTGGCGTGCTCTGATGGCTGCCTGATAGGATGTCGGGACGCCGACGATGGAGAGTCCATCCTCTGCTATCCGCTTGCCCAACCGCTCCATCGCAAAGAAGACGGTCGATCCTGTCCCGAGCCCGACAACCATCCCGTCCTTGACCTCTTCTGCTGCCCGGTAGCCTGCGTTCCGCTTTGATGCGGCCTGTTCTTCTGCAGTCATGGACATACCTCATCCTCCCCGCATATCGATTCCATCAAAAATTCCCCTGAGAGCATCTCTGGCGCCAAATGCCGTGCAATCGAGTGTGATCGGCGTTATCGAGACGTTACCCTTCTGCACCGCATGTGCATCGGTGCCTTCCTCCGCATCCTCGCGCAAGGGGCCGTCGATCCAGTAATACGGACGTCCACGAGGGTCAAAACGTTCCTCGACACCGGTGTAGAAGAGTTTCTCGGCAAGACGGGTGATCTCGTATCCCCCGCGCACCTGCGCCGGGATGTTCACGTTGATGACGTGCGCGTCCGGAGGAAATCCGTTTACAAGGATCTTTTCACAGATCTCGCGAACCACGCGCTTTGCATCGAAGAACCGGTCGGTGATCCGCGAAGGATCGTCGAACTTATCGCCCTGATCCTCCACCTGGAGCGAGAAGGCGAGAGACGGCACGCCCTGGTTCGCTGCCTCAAGTGCAGCGCCGACAGTCCCCGAGGTCATGATGGACTCGTAGGAGAGGTTTTCGCCGATGTTGATCCCGCTGACAACGAGGTCGGGGTTCAGGCGCAACGCAAACAGTCCGATGATCACGGAGTCGGTCGGTTTCCCGCCGACCGAGTATGCCGGCACCCCGTTCATCGTCACTTCTGTTGCGCGGATTGGCTCGAAGATGGAGATAGACCTTCCTACAGCGCTCTGCTGGGTGGCAGGCGCGACCACGGTGACGTCGGCAATCGGCGCAAGCGCGTTGTATGCCGCCCAGAGTCCTGTGGAAGTTATCCCATCGTCGTTCGTGAGCAGAATCTTGGGTTTCATCCTTGTCTATAGGGATGGTTCCCGCGCATCAAAAACCTGCCCGATCGTCAGGGTCAAATCCTCTGTAGCTGACCTCTACTGCAATGAAGGTCTTTCTCGCCGAATACTCTGTATGCAACGATCCCGAGCTCGCACCGGAGGGCGCCGCCATGCTTGCCGCCATAAGCGGGAGTTTCGAGCGGTGCGGTTACGACGTGGTGACCCCGGAGCGTCCTGACTTCGAGGGCGAGATCCGGCGTCTCGCGCCGGGGTGCGATCTCGGGCTGGTCATCGCTCCCGACCACCTGCTCTTCCGGTATACGCATATCCTTGAAGGGTTGACCCACAATATCGGATGCGGGAGCATGAACGCGGCAGTCTGCGCAAACAAAAAGAGGACTGCAGAGATCCTCTCGCGGAACGGGATAGCCGTTCCCCCCGCTGCCGGGGAGGGGCGGAAGGTTGTCAAACCGGTGGCAGGATGCGGCGCTCTCGGTGTCCGGCTGACGGAGGAGGAGCCGGGAGCCGGCGAGTTTGCACAGGCCTATGTCGAGGGCGAGGCGCTGAGCGTGAGCCTCGTGGGGAGCCGGGTGACCGGCAACGTCTGTGAATTCTACTCAGGCGCTCCGCCGCTCCTGCTCGCCGTCAACCGGCAGGAGATCGCCATCACGGATGATGGGAGGTTCGTCTACCTCGGAGGAGAGACTCCTGTCCATCCTGACCGCGAGGAGGAGATCGTCAGTGCCGCTGTCCGGGCGATGAACGCCCTCGGGTGCCAGGGATACACCGGGATCGACGTCATTGCCGGGGAGCAGATCTATGTCGTGGATGTCAATCCGCGGCCCACGACCAGCCTCACCGGCATCGCGGCGGTCATGGGGGAGGAGATCGCCGAGATCCTTGTTAAGGCGTCGCACGGCGAGGCGCCGGCGGAGGTGCACCTCTCCGGGAGGGTGCGGTTCGACAAGAACGGGGAGCTCTGCCGGCTATGATCGGGATCGATATCGGCGGTGCGAACCTCAAGATTGTTGACGATACCGGTGTGCAGATCCATTACTGTCCGCTCTGGCAGGGCGCACCCCTTGCCGATCTCCTCGAACTGTATGCAGGAAGACCTGCTGCCGTGGTCATGAGCGGGGAGCTCGCCGACTGCTTTGCAAGCAAGATGGACGGCATCCGATGGATCGTCGGAGCGGTCCAGGAGGCCATCCCCGACGCCGTCTTCTACGGCACCGATGCCCTGTTCCATACCCGGCCGGATCCATCCCTTGCCGCCGCGAACTGGCTGGTCTCGGCCGACTACCTGCGGGAGGACCATGCCGATGCGGTCCTCCTCGACGTGGGGAGCACCACTGCCGACATCATCCCCCTGAACCGTTTTGAGGACCTCAAGGGGCTGACCGACACCCGGCGGTTGCAGGAGCACTACCTGGTCTACACCGGCATGCTCCGGACGAACGTCGCGACGCTGGTCTCGTCGGTCACGCTCGACGGGACGCCGACCCCGGTGAGCACCGAATATTTCGCCGCGAGCGCAGACGCCCATCTCGTTCTCGGCCACATATCTTCCGGAGATTATACCTGTCCTGCACCCGATAACGGCGAAAAGACCCCTGATGCGGCACTCCGGAGGCTAGCCCGGGTAGTCTGTGCTGATCTCGACGAGATCGGGCGAGATGGAGCCTTAACGGTCGCGCGTCGGTTCTGGGATGCCCAGCGGACGCTGATCGTCCGCGCGGTGGAGGATGCAATGACCCGGAGCGGGGCCGGACGGTTGATCACGGCCGGGATCGGTGCGGACCTCTTTGCCTGCGAACTCAGCGGCACTACGCTTGACGATGTGATCGGGGAGGTCTCGGATGCATTGCCGGCATACGCGGTCAGGGAAGTGGCACTACGGCGCGCCGGTGGCACCTGACCCTTCTCCTGCTCGCGGCGTCGATCGGTATCACGGCCGTATCGCTGGCGCTAGGCTATCCGCTCTTTCTTCTTTTCCTCTTCATTCCGTTGATCCCGCTTCTTGGAAGATCCCCCGTCGTGAAACGGTGTCCTGCCTGCGGATGGGAAACCGCAGGCAACGAGCGCTTCTGCCCCTACGATGGGACGCCGCTCGTGGTTGAGGATGAAGGTGGCAAGGTTCAGCAGGGAGAGCGGTAACAGAAAACCAAAGAGGTCGGTTGCGGGGATCCCTCCAAAGTCGCGAGAGGCATAGTTCCGGATCGTCCCCCGGTCGACGACGATCCCCATCGCCCGGAGGTGCTGTGCCACCTGGTTGAAGGGCATCTGCTGCGCGAGGAGGAGACAGAGATCGACGATGGGCGCTCCAAGACGGGTCTCGGGGTAAAACGGTGCATCTGCATAACAGAGGGCGCCGCAGTCCCGGCAGTAAAACCGTTTCACGAAGACCCGGATGGTGCGCTCCTGTCCATCATCAAGCATGACGGCAAATCGTTTTGCCCGCATATCATGGCCGGTCACCTGACCGGAACACGACGGGCAGAGATCGATATCGGTGAATATCACGCCATCCATCGCTGTAAGAGCGCTCCCCACCAGGTCGGCGAGCATCGGCGGTATCAGCACTGTCTTCCTCACACGAGCACCTCTCCCCTGTGATTGTTATGGGAGGGTTATACATCCACTGATAATAACATCTCCCGTCAAACGGGAGTGCCCGGGTGGCGCGGTCTTTCCTGCCCGCTCCGTCCCCGGCCTGGTTGCGATCTTGCTTCTGAATACCCGGGACCGGCCGCCGCGCCCGGGTAGGTGTGGTATAACCGGTCAACTCTTTTATGCCGCAACCGGTCTGACACCATCGTATGAGCGCCCTGCGATGCAGGGCCGACATATAACTCCTGCAACCGAACCGGCCGGTGGTACCTGAGATCACTATCCTCCTGGGGAAAGAAGAATCGCACAACCCACACTTATTCATCAAAAAACGGTGTGTTAATCACTAGTGTTAAATATTTTAATCGTCTATATAGGTGTATCCGAGGTTTTTACCATGGATCTCAAGTATGTACAGACCACATGCCCGTACTGCGGTACTGGGTGCAGCTTCAATCTCGTCGTGAAGGATGGGAAGGTTGTCGGCACACAACCTTACACCCGTTCTCCGGTCAACGAGGGAAAAGTCTGCCCCAAGGGCACTTATGCTCACGAGTTCGTGAACAGCCCGGACCGCCTCACAAAGCCGCTCATCAAGAAGGACGGCAAATTTGTTGAATCGACCTGGGACGAAGCCTATGACCTGATCGCACAGAAGTTCAAGTCATACAAGCCCGACGAGTTCGTGGCTCTCTCATCGGCTCGCGTCTCAAATGAAGAAAACTACCTGATGATGAAGTTCGCCCGCGGCGTCATGAAGTCCCGGCACGTCGACCATTGCGCCCGGCTCTGCCACGCATCCACCGTCGCCGGCCTCGCCGCATCGTTCGGCTCCGGCGCGATGACGAACTCCATCGGCGATATCGCCGAATCGAAGTGCGTCTTCGTCCTCGGGTCAAACACACTCGAACAGCACCCGCTGATCGGGCGGAAGATTGTCCAGGCGAAGCAGAATGGCGCAAAGGTCATCTGCGCCGACCCGCGCTACACCCCGACCGCCCGGCTGGCCGACCTCTACATGCCTTTTGTCTCCGGTACTGATGTCGCTCTCCTGAACTGTATGATGCAGGAGATCATCAAGAACGGCTGGGAAGACAAGGAGTTCGTCGCAAACCGCACGAAGGATTACGATAAACTCAAAGATGTCGTCATGAAAGAGGACTACAGTCCTGAGAACGTCTCGAAGATCACCGGCATCCCGGTCGAGCAGCTCAAGCAGGCCGCTGAGATATTCGGCACCACGAAACCCGGCGCCATCCTCTACTCGATGGGTATCACCCAGCATACCGTCGGTGTCGACAACGTCCGGTCGGTTGCAAACATCCAGATGCTCACCGGCAACCTGGGCAAGCCCGGCACTGGTGTAAACGCGCTGCGTGGCCAGAACAACGTCCAGGGCGCCTGCGACATGGGTGCACTTCCAGTCGTCTTCACCGGCTACCAGAAGGTCATCGACCCGGTCACCCACAAGAAGTTCGCCGACGCCTGGGGCTTCCCTAATGGCATATGCGAGCCGAAGAACGGCTACGAGGTCACTGTTATGATGGATGTCCTGACCGACAACCCCGGTGAACTCAAGTGCATGTATGTCATGGGCGAGAACCCGATGATCTCCGACCCGGACATCAATCACGTCCGGCACGCCCTTGAGAGCCTGGAGTTCATGGTCGTCCAGGATATCTTCCTGACCGAGACCGCCGAACTCGCCGATGTCGTTTTACCGGCCGCATGCTACGCGGAGCGGGGCGGTACCCAGACCTCCACTGAACGGCGTGTCCAGATGTGGAGAAAGGCACAGGACCCGCCCGGTGAGGCGAAAGAAGACTGGCAGATCATCAGTGAGCTCGCAGCAAAGATGGGCTACGCCGCCCAGTTCCCCTACCAGGACATCGAGGAGATCTTCAACGAGGTCGCCGCCCTCACGCCGTCTTACCATGGCATGAACTACGAGCGGCTCAACAGGCCCGAAGCGCTCCACTGGCCCTGCCCGACCGAAGAACACCCTGGAACCCCGATCCTGCACCGCGAGAGGTTCGCACACCCTGATGGTCTCGGCATCTTCGCCCCGATCGAGTGGAAACCCCCGGCGGAAGTCCCTGATGCGGAATATCCGTTCGTGCTCACGACCGGGCGTATCCTCTGGCACTGGCATACCGGTTCCATGACCCGCCGGTCCGCAACCCTCGACTCCGAGGTTCCTACCGGATGGATCGAGATCAACCCCGAGGACGCAAAGGCGCTCGGTATCCAGAACAAAGAGATCGTCCGTGCAACCTCCCGCCGCGGCACTGTGAATGTCCCCGCGAAGGTGACCCCCGACATCATGAAGGGCGTCATGTTCATGCCGTTCCACTTTGCCGAGTGTGCAGCAAACGTCCTGACGAACAACGCGCTCGACCCGATCGCAAAGATCCCTGAGTTCAAGGCCTGTGCTGTGAAGGTCGAGAAGATCACGGAGGCCTGAAAATGGCAGCAAAAGGCGATATGATGTACGCATGGGCTGCTGATGCCGCCTGCCAGGAGAGAGGCGAGTGCGGTGGAGCGGTCACTGCTCTGCTGACACACGCCCTCTCGTCCGGCATGGTGGACGCTGTCCTTGCCGTCAAGAAAGGACAGGATATCTACGACGCGGTCCCGGTGCTCATCACCGACCCGGCGGAGATCGCAGAGACGGCAGGCTCGCTCCACTGCGGGACGCTCCTGCTCTCGAAACTGATCAAGCAGTACCTGGACGGCGCTGAGAATATGCGGATCGCCGTGACGGTGAAAGGCTGCGACGCAATGGGCATCTACGAGCTTGCAAAGCGCAAGCAGATCAACCTGGACAACGTCCTGATGATCGGCCTGAACTGCGGCGGATCCGTGAGCCCGGTCTCCGCCCGGAAGATGATCGCCGAGAAGTTCGGTGTCGACCCCGACGATGTCGTCAAGGAGGAGATCGACAAGGGACAGTTCATCATCGTCACGAAGGATGGCCAGCACAAGGGCATCTCGATGGACGAGCTCGAGGATGAAGGCTTCGGCCGTCGCTCGAACTGCCGCCGGTGCAAGATGAAAGTCCCGCGCCAGGCCGATCTCGCCTGCGGCAACTGGGGTGTCATCGGTGATAAGGCCGGGAAGGCCACGTTCGTTGAGGTCTGCTCCGACAAGGGCGCCGATCTCCTGAACAATGCCGCAAAGGCTGGAGCCGTCGTCACTGAGGCTGCGAACCCGAAAGGTATCGAGATCCGCGGCAAGGTCGAGAACGCGATGCTGAAACTCGGCGACAAGTGGCGGACGCGCTACTTTGATGAGCTCGGTGAGGGGAAGGATCGCCTCAAGAAGATCATGGAGGAGACCGGCCGGTGCATCAAGTGCTACGCCTGTATCGAGAGCTGCCCGATCTGCTACTGCGTCGAGTGCAGCACGAAGAAAGGATACCTGGTCGAGCCCGGTCAGGTCCCGCCGCCGTTCATGTTCCACCTGATCCGCTACGCTCATATCGCGGACTCGTGCATCAACTGCGGCCAGTGCGAAGAGCACTGTGCGATGGATATCCCGAACTCGCTTTTCATGCATGCTCTGCAGGTCGATCTCGAGGATATGTTCGGCCACACCCCGGGTGTGGACATGGAGCTCCCGGTGCTCGCCCTCGTCGAGGAGCGGGCGGAGAGAAAACGGCTCTCCGATACCGGCGACGACCAGATCTTCGACATCTTTGAGTGAAGATCTCTTCTCTCTTTTTTTAGCGGGTTACGGCACCCGAAATGATTGCAGCACCTCTCGCTCGCAGATTCACATGGATGAGGGAACAGGGCGCGTTATGCAGTCATGCCCGGTGCCTCGCTAACGCATTTACGATTATATCCCCCGGGAGATCCGGCCATCGGCGCCTTTTCCATGGGAGCCTGGATCAGCGGTGGATAGAGCCTACTGTATCATGCCCCTTAATTTTATGAATTTTGATGCGTAGGAGCGCATCAGTCACTTCCGATTGCACTCCGGGGGCACGGCTTTCCCCGGCTATCGCCACACACTGCCCCCGCCCCGCAGGAAGGGGGAGGAGCGCGAAGCGCGGGTGGGGCGGGGGCTACACAGTTCGCTACGGGACGGATTCTCATCGCCACCGGGGCTGAGGATTAAGGATGTGATAGACGACAATATGATGATAGATTTAGGCGGCAACAGCCACCAGGAGAAAAAGGGGGGATTGTCCAGTTCATGGAACAATATGAGAGAGGGGGGGGATTTCACTCAGGTCGAAGAAGGTCTCCTCATACCCGTCCGGGAACCGGACTGTTGTCTGGTCGGGGGAGAAATCGGCCTGGACCAACGGTGCAAACCAGTAATCGTCAAGGATTGCCTGGGCGCCAGTGAGGTCGAGACCTGGTGTCGAGTAGGTCTTCCCATCGCCGGCATCACGAACTGTTGCAAACTTCGCGGCTGAGAACACGGAGACATCGCTCTTTGCCGAAGTCACTGTCACGGGAACACCAAGTGCACTCTCGAGTGCGGATTTCAGTTCTTCAGCCGGATCGGCGATCTTGAAGAAGACGGCAACCCTCTCGATCCAGGAGAGTGTGTAGTTGAATGTGATGTCTGCGCTTGCATCCTCGTTCACGGTTATCTGAAGGCGGTCTGCGCTGAAAGCTGTTGCTGGGGCTACAACAACTGCCATGAGCAGGAGCAAGGCGACCAGAATTTCGCGTTTCATTTCTGTACCTCAAGGAACCTTATGCCGTTCGAATGGATAAATATTTTGAGGGAGCCTGCTTCCCATCCTGCCGTACTGCGTTGCTGATGCCGGCAATCGGCGGCGATCCGGTCTCGTGCGGCAACTGGAGATGGAGGTCAATAGTGCCTGGAAACCCGGTTGTTGCCTTTCATGGCCTCATAATGGATATTTTTCACCCGTACATCCGGGTTTCTGTGATGTGGTAGATAGGCGCAAAGAAAACAACGGATCTTCCAGAGTGGCTCCTCTGGAGACCTTATATCGGGTCAGTGCACCAGCAGCCAGAGGTGAAGGTTACGGTAGCCGGCGTTGCTGATGTTGTTTGTAGGGATGTTGTCCGGCGGGTCTCCGGTAAAGAGGAGAAACTCGATCCGGTTTGTGTTCGGGTCCATGATCCGGAATGTGTAGGGCTGCTCGACGGTCTGGTTGTGCGGCACCGTGACGGAGAACCGGTCAAGGAGTGCCGCCGAGACGACTGTCGACTGATTTGCCGCGGCATTGAACCTGCTCTCCACAGCAAACGTCTCCACCGTGTAGGTGATATCCCGGTATTCGTGGTTTCCGATCCCGATGATGACCGTCTGTGGTGTCCCGGACATGAACTCGGTCGGATAATCAGCTGCTTTTCCCCGAGGCCCGAGGATATAAAACTCAGTGAACTTCTCACCCTCCTTTGGGGTGGTGATGATGAAGACCGTCGTTGCTATCGCAATGAGGACGGCGGCGATGAGAACGACACTGAGGATACGGTCGAACCGGGACGGTGAACCACTGGAGGACTCATCCTGCGCTGCAACAAGGTGTGCGACGAGGGGGACCATACAACGGCTGTCTTCCGGGAGTTTACGCCCCCGAACCCGGGCGATGACGCCGACGACGAGACTGAACGCCAGGAGTATGACGGCGATGGAGTCGAGCCGGATACCCTGTGGTGTGTAGTTGAGCACAAAGCCTGAGAGCGACACGATGGCGAGGGAGACCCCAAACGAGAGGACGATACGCTCGATCCTGCCGGGTTTGTCCCCTGCCGGAAAGAGTGCCGCGACCAGGAGGCAGCCGGGGATGAAGAGGACGAACGGCAGGACGAGGATCACACGGAAAGGGCTTTCATTGATGATCGGGGCGTAGATGCCGGCAAGAGCGAGGAAGACCCAGAGGTAGATGATCTTTATGTCCAGCAGGACAGTGCGGGGGTCAAGCAGCCTGACGGGTTCTCCTGTAGCGGTCCCGGGTATCATACCGGTATCCCATAAAAAGGCATGGTATAAATAAGTTCTCTACTGAGGGGCTGTTTGATGGATACGGATACCCGAGACCCATGAAGGCCGACTTGAAATGAATCAGCACCCTTTAATCGGAGTGTGACCTACCCAGACGTATATGTCCCGGGAAGACCGGAGCGATCAGGCGTTCACCGGACTTGAGGCTGCGATTGTCTTCATTGCGTTTATTGTCGTCGCTTCAGTCTTTGCATATGTTGTCCTTGGAGCGGGCATGCTCACATCCCAGAAGAGCCAGGAGACGATGCATACCGCTCTCGGTGAGGCGGGATCCGCCCTCCTCCCCGGGCAGTCGGTCATCGCAAAATTGGACAACGACCGTGGTCTCGTTGAATTTATGGAGTTTGATCTCGAGACCGCAACCGATCTCGCTGCCATCGATCTGAAACGCATGACCTATACCATCGCTACGAAGAACGACCTCATCACGTTCTCCCCCGGCGACTCCCGCGTATCTATCACCTGGCGCTACCCGGAGGACGGCGGCCATCTTCTTGAGAAGGGCGAGGTTGTCACCGTGAAACTGAATACACGCAGTGCAGGTATCAGGCGGGGAGATACGTTTACCCTTCAGGTGAGCGCCGCAGGAGGAGAGACCGCTGTGTTGACCAGAACCGTTCCCGCAGGTATCGGAAAGAATGTCTACGTCGAGCTCTTCTGATGCCGGGTTCACCGGACTTGAGGCCGCGATCGTGCTCATCGCGTTTGTTATCGTTGCAGCCGTCTTTGCGTATGTTGTCCTGGGGGCTGGTATCCTCTTCTCTGAGGGGAGCCGGTCCGCCGTTCATCAAGGCATCCAAGAGGCAGGATCAGGCCTCATCGTGACCGGCGGCGTATACGGGATCAGCAACACCCCGGGAAGGATAGACTCCATCATCGTCCCTGTCAGCCTCACTGTCGGCAGTGATCCTATCGACATCACCTCAGTATCCATCCGTCTGATCGGCCCCAAACATAGGGAACACATCTTGCAAAACAGCCCTCTCTTCGATCTCCCCCCGGAGACCGGGCATTGGAGCGTCCAGAAACGGTTGAACGCCGATTCCAATCACCTTCTCGAAGCAGGAGAGCAGTATATACTGAACATCTCACCGGACGGTAGGGTAGATTGCATGGCGTACCGGACGTTCACGATCGAGATTAAACCGGTAGGAAGGCAGGCGCTCCGGGTGGAGAGGACGGTTCCGGGCAGCGTCACCGCGATCACCCGGCTGGATTGACGGTTCTATCCGGTGTGCAGGTTGTCCCGATATCGTATCATCCCGGCAACCCCGATCGTCGCCACCGCCGCAAGCAAAAGATAATCTTCCGACTTCGCTCCGACCATCAGGATGCCCCCCGGGCTGCCGGCCACCCCGGCGTAGACGGAGGCGAGGGCAAGAACTCCAAGGAGCGGGATGGAGATGCGGACGAGTGTCGTGGCGAGCCGGGAGAGATCAGGGCTGTAGTCCCGGAAGGCGGCAAGGATGATCCCGACTGATGCTATGAGGAATATCCATTCGGAGAGCGAAGAGATCTCTGCCAGTATAGCTCCGCCGAAGTAGTCGGTAAACTCATGCGGCTCGTACGGGCCAAGGAACGGGAAGTACCAGCTGACGGGTATCGCCCACATCGCATCGAGGACCTGGTGGGAGAGGACTCCTGCTGCAACAGCGAGGAGTGCAAAAGATTCCCGTCTCCAGTATAGATAAACGCCTGCAACCGCGATGAGTGCAATGAAGAGCAGTCCATGCCCGAACAACCGCCCGGAGTCGAGTGTTTCGGCAAGAAGAATGTGACCGATCGGTTTGTCGATCAGGTCGGGGAGGATAGCCCCGAGAGCGGCAAAACCAATCAACCGTCGATCGTCCAGGTATCTGGCGAATGCAAGGCCCAGGATCAGGCCGAGGAAGAGGTGGCAGGCGACGAACATCTCTATTATGTAGGTGGCTTCTGCCGGCTATAATCCTGCCGTTCGGGCAGGGGCAAATGATATGGCCGAAGAAGACTGATATCTCCTGAATTATGACAACGCTGGATAAACAGGAGATCCTCATCATCTTCGCCTCGTTCCTCATCGGCAGTTCGGTGGGATGGTGGAGCCGCATGCATGGGGGTGACAGCCTCATCGCTGTCGCTGCGACGCTTGCTGGAACCGTCGCCGGTTATCTTGTCATCGTAACCGTTCTTCGGGCTATGGGTCACCCGGTCCGGTAACCGGTATGAAAGGGGCACTCTTCCCGCAGGCATTCGCGGTTGATATCACTGAATTCGCACCGTACTACCCCCTCTACCGGGAGGTTCACCCCGAGCCGTTCGAGAAGAAACGTGATCGCGGTGCGGATAGCAAGCCACGAGTTGCGTTTGCAGCACCTGGGGCCGCCGTGCCGGGCTATCGTCATCAGACTGCGCGCGGTCATCTGGTTTGCAAGCGACCACTCCTGCTTCTTCAAGGGTGTTGACCCGGTGATCAGGCTCACGAAGATACCGGTTCCGACCGCCGCCCCGCAGGTGCCGTGGGTTCCGCAGGCTCCCCCCGGAACCATGCTGGCTCTCATGCGGGCGCGCTCAAGGTGTCCTCCTTTTCTCCCCGGTTCCCCCCGGCGGTTGCAGTAAGCAGCGATGAGGCATGCGGGCATGAGGAAGTGGTGCTCCGGCCCGTGCATCCTCACCGCTGGATGCCGCATCAGGATGCAGGCGATGGCAAGCGGATCCTCGAGTTCCGTTGTGATGCAGAACTGTTCGATGAGATCGAGCGCTTCCCGGCCATGGCAGCGGTCGCAGACGAAGTGCCCGGCCTCACAGGCAACCGCGGTGTTCACAACCTCCCCGCAGACTGCGCATGGAAGGTCGCGGGGCTCCTCACCATATACGAGATCCCGGCCGCAGATCAGGCATCCTGCCTTATGCTCCATGGTGTAGGAGTGCGTCGCCGTACCCCATAACCCTGCGGCTCCGGGAAGAAAGAGTTAGAGCTGGGCCGCCGGGGTTGCCCGAACTGTCCCTGGAATGGCGACTTTCTTCTCAAGGATGTTGACGGCGATGGTCGTGACCGAGACCAGCACGAGGTAGACGATGCCGACGGCCGCAAATGACTCCGTGTAGAGGAAGTACTTTGTCGCCACCTGCTTTCCTGCCCCGGCGAGCTCGACCACCGTGAGCATGTAGGCGAGCGACGAGTACTTGATCAGGTAGATGAACTCGTTTGAGAGTCCCGGTATCGCCCGGCGGAGTGCCTGCGGCAGGATAACGTTTTTGATCGCCTGCCACCTGGTCATCCCGAGCGACCTTGCCGCGACCATCTGGCCGTCCTTGATCGATATGAGGGCGCCCCGGATGTACTCAGCGTTGTACGCGCCGTTACAGAGGATGAACCCGAGCACCGATGCTGTGAACGCAGTGAACGTGATCCCTATCGACGGGAGCCCGAAGTAGAGGATGAAGAGCAGGAGAAGGAGCGGTGTGCCCTTGATCAGGAAAACAAACGTCTTACAGAACCAGGATATGACGGGGTGACCATACTGTCTTCCCACCGCAACAGCGATGCCGAGCGCAAAACCGAACGGGGCGGAGCACACAATCAGCTGCAGGGTCACGATCAATCCCTGCAGCAGCGCCGGGAGGAGGATATCGAAGAGAAAGACTGTCTGGTCCATACTGTTCCTCAATCACTCATCCGAGAATCGATCCGGCCGATGAAGTCCTTCATCCGGGTGAACTGCGGGTCGTTCAGGAGCAGGTCAGGTGATCCCTGCTCGGCAACCACGCCGTTCTCCATGAAAAGAACCTCGTTTGCAACCGAGCAGGCAAACCCCATCTCATGGGTGACGACGAGCATCGTCATACCGTTCCGGGCCAGTTTCTTCATGACCTCGAGCACCTCCCTCGTCAGTTCGGGATCGAGCGCGGAGGTCGGTTCGTCGAAGAGGATGACATCCGGGTCCATGGCAAGCGCCCGCGCGATGGATACCCGTTGTGCCTGACCGCCCGAGAGTTCCGCCGGGTAGTGGTTGGCCCAGTCCTCCATCCCGACCTGCCGGAGTTCGGTGAGCGCCTTTTCGCGTGCTTCCGCTTTGCCCATACCCCTGACCTTCAGGAGCGCCAGTTCGACGTTCTTGAGTGCGGTGAGGTGGTCGAAGAGGAAGAAGTTCTGAAAGACCATCCCGATCTTCTGCCGGAAGTGGTTGATCCGGGCTCCCGAGTTCGTGACCTCCTCCCCGTCGAGCCAGACCCTCCCCCGGTCGGGTATGGTCAGCTGGTTGATGCACCGGAGAAGCGTGCTCTTCCCGGTCCCTGATGGGCCGATGAAGACCTTCGTCTCGCCGCGCCGGACATCGAACGATACCCCGCGCAGCACCTCGATGCCCCCGAAGGACTTGTGAATATCCTCGACTTTCAGCACAATCTCGTCGTTGTTCATGTTCTACATCGCTCCAGTCCCAAACCCGGGAATTGCCACCCTCGCTTCAAGCCTGTGCAGCAGTTTGAGGCCTCCGTAGTTCAGGATGATGAATATCCCCGCCGTCGCGAGGTAGATCGGTATCGTGATGTGAGTCTGCGTGACGATCCTCGCGGTGATGGTGAGCAGTTCCACGACTCCGATAGCGTAACAGACCGCTGAATCGGTCAGGATGTTGGGGTACTCGTTTGACCAGCCGGGAAGCGCTATCCGCATCGCCTGGGGAAGGATGACCGAGTGGATGGCGGTGAACCGGCTCATTCCAAGCGATCTCGCTGCGATCATCTGTCCTTCACCGACAGACTGGATGGCCCCCCGGAAGATCTGCGACTGGTATGCTGCTCCCCGGAGACCCAGCACGACCGCCCCGACGACGAACGCTGAGTAGTGGCCGAGCCCGATCGCCGGGAATATGCCGAACCAGAAGAGGAAGAGAAGGACGAGGATGGGAAGGCCCCTGAAGAACCAGACGTAGATCCCGACCGCCCACCGGATCGGCCGACCGCCGTAGACCTGGCCGAGCGCCATGGGGAGCCCGAGAAGGATCCCGAGGCCGAGTGCGGCAAGGACAAGGCCGAGGGTAGAGGCGATGCCTGAAAGAAGATACGGCAACCAGTCGAGGAGGATCGGCAAAACGTCCATGTGGCTATCCCTGAATCACTGTAATCTCTCCGGCCAGAGGAACAGTGCCGGTACTCTATGCATGAATCTGACGGAGAGCAAAATAAACGTTGCTAATCTACGGTTAACCGGAAGATCACTTGTTGCCAAACCCGCCTCAGGTGAAGAAGGTGGCTGCAGTTATACCAGGATATTTTGAGGGTGCCCCCAAAACCCCTTTGCCGGGGGGAAAGCCGCTCCTTCCCGATCCCTCCCCCGCGTGGCGATATCCGATGAGAAGCCGCTTCACCCTCCTTGTCCTGGACATTGTTCTGATGGTAGATATCTCGAAGGTGAGTGTCCTGATCCGGGTATATGGAGTGTATAGATCTTTTCGGAATGATCTCTTTGCCACCGAAAGAGGGTTTGACCATATCCATGGTAAATGCCTTCCATGCCGCGCTTCCCCGGGGTTCCAGCAACACTTAAGTATCTCGGGATGGGGAGGAGAGGTATGCCATCTGCACTCGATATCAGGATCCCTCTCGATGTGCCCGCCGGGGAGCAGGAGAGGTACCGGGAGAATTACCGGGCAATCACGCGCGATACCGGGAGACTGATGCTCTTTGCCGGGGATCAGAAGATCGAGCACCTCAATGATGACTTCTATGGCGAGGAAATCCATCCCGACGACGCCGATCCCGAACACCTCTTCCGGATCGCGAGTCAGGCGCGTATCGGGGTCTTTGCGACGCAACTCGGTATGATCGCCCGCTACGGCGGGGATTACCGGGACGTCCCCTACCTCGTCAAACTCAACTCCAAGACCAACCTGGTCAAGACCTCCCAGCGCGATCCGCTCAGTTCAGAGATCAACCTCGTCCAGCAAGCCGTCGATCTCCGCGACCGAACAGGGCTTACAATCCTCGGTGTCGGCTACACCGTCTACCTCGGGAGTGAGTACGAGCCGGTGATGCTCTATCAGGCGGCGCAGATCGTCAACCACGCGCATGCACATGGCCTTGTCACTGTATTCTGGATGTATCCCCGGGGCAAAGCAGTCAAGGATGAACGCGATCCGCACCTGGTCGCGGGCGCGGCGGGTGTTGCAGCAGCCCTCGGGAGCGATTTTGCGAAGGTGAACCCGCCGAAAGCGGACGGGAAGATCGATGCCGCGCTGCTCCGGGAGGCGGTGGCAGCCGGCGGCAGGACCGGTGTCGTCTGTGCGGGTGGATCCCACGTCGATATGCAGGAGTTCCTGCAGCAGCTCCACGACCAGATCCATATCGGCGGCACGGTCGGGAACGCGACAGGGAGAAACATCCACCAGCGGTCGCTCGATGAGGCTGTCCGGTTCTGCAACGCGATATCGGCGATCACCCTTGACAACGCGAGCGTTGAGGAGGCAAACAAGATCTGCACAGGAGGCAGGTATTAGGATGACGACGGTCGGCATACTGACGGGAGGGGGTGACTGTCCGGGCCTGAACGCGGTGATCCGGGCGGTCGTGCGGACAGGGGCGAAACACGGGTTCGACGCGATCGGGATCCGGGATGGATGGCTCGGCCTCGTCATCGGGAACGTTGAACCACTGACCGATTATTCGGTGAGCGGGATCCTCCCGCGGGGCGGGACGATCCTCGGGACGTCGCGGACGAACCCCTTCAAGGACGAGGCGAATCTCCAGCGGCTGCGCGACAACATCAGGAAGTTCGGGATCGATGCGATCGTCGCGATCGGCGGCGAGGATACCCTCGGTGTCGCGAACAGGCTCTCGAAGATGGGCATTCCGGTTGTCGGGGTTCCAAAGACCATCGATAACGATGTCGCCGCGACCGACTACACCTTCGGGTTCGATACCGCCGTCCAGATCGTCACTGAAGCGGTCGACCGCCTCCACACGACGGCGGAGTCGCACCACCGGATCATGGTCGTCGAGGTGATGGGACGGCATGCCGGGTGGATCGCAACCATGGCCGGGATCGCGGGCGGGGCGGACGAGATCCTGATCCCGGAGATACCGTTCGATCTCGACGAGGTTGCCCACCACCTCCGGATGCGGTATGAGCGTGGAAAGAAGTTCAGTATCGTCGTGGTCGCTGAGGGCGCTCAACCGAAGGGACGGGCGGAGGCGATCGCGCAGTCTGCACGGGTAGATGAGTTCGGCCATGTGACCCTCGGCGGTGTCGGGAACTACGTGCGTGACGAGCTTGAGAAACTGCTCGATATGGAGGTGCGGGTGACGGTGCTCGGGCACACCCAGCGCGGCGGTTCGCCGACGGCGCACGATCGGGTGCTTGCGACCAGGTTTGGAGTGGCGGCGGCGAATCTCATCAGGGATAAGGATTTCGGGAAGATGGTCGCGCTCCGGGGGAGCGATATCGTTGCGGTCCCGCTCGAAGAGGCGGTGGCAGACCTCAAGACGGTGGATATGGATCTCTACAAGATCGCGAGCATCTTCTATGGGGGGTGAGCGGTTCTCCCTTCCTCTCCCTAACGCCGGTGCGAGTGCTGATGGTGGATATCGGGCTGGTGCGGGTGCTCGTGTGTGAGTTCGGCATGGGTGTGTACGTGAGAATGCTCCCCGGCCGCTGAGAACGGCGGGTCACTTTCTGTGTGGGTGTGATCGTGATGAAGATCATCATGGCGGTGGCGGTGCTCATGGATGACTGCCGGATGCCGATGAGGATGTGAGTGCTCCTCGGAGGCCATCAACCAGGCGCCGACGGCCATGACAGGCAGCGCGACATAGAAGACGCTCGTCGGAAGTTCGGCAAAAAGCAGGAACGAGAAAAAAACGCCGAAGAACGGGGATATGGCAAGAAACGAACCCGCTCGGGCTGTCCCGATGCCCCGGAGGGCGAGGAGGAAGAGGATGCTCGTCAGCCCGCCGTAACAGAGGAACCCGACCACCAGGGCTGCAGCGGTAGCAGTCAGGCCCGGAAGGTGTTCCCCGGTAGCAAGCGCGATGAAGAGCACGATAGTTCCGGCACCCGTTCCCTTGATGAAGATGACCCGGAAAGGGTCCTTTGCTGAGAGCCGTTGTCCCAGGTTGTTGTCGACCGCCCAGAAGAGGCAGGTGAGCAGGATACCCAGCGCCGAAAGGGAGAGGCCGGTCCCGGCGTCTGGGCTCCAGGTGAGGAGGAGGCACGATGCGGTGATGCACCCGAGCGCAACCCAGACACGGCGGCTCACCCACTCACGAAAGACTGTTACGGCGATCAGCGTCGTTGCAACGGCCTCAAAGTTCAGGAGGAGGGCTGCCGTCGCCGCAGGTGTTCCCGGGAGGCTGTGTACCAGGGTGACCGGCGCGAGAAGCCCTCCAAAGAGCATCACGCCGATGAGCCAGGGTATATCACTCCTCCCCGGCGGCGCCTCGATCTCTCTTCTCCGGGTTCCCCTCGCTATCCCGACGAAGGAGAGGAACAGGGCGCCGAGACCGCTCCCGAGCGAGACCAGTGCAGCAAGAACGAGCGGCCCGATATCGGCGAGAAGAAGTTTCGTGAATGGAGCGCTCCCGCCGATCAGAACCGCTGTCGCCAGTGCATAGAGGACAGGCGTCCGGTAATGCGCCAGAGTGGATCCTTCCTGGATGGGGATGAGCTTACGCGGGTGCAGGTACGCGGCCTCCAGATAGGTAAATGGTCACGAAAAAGGAGGGACGGATTGTCCCCAATTACTTCAGGTTGTGCTTCTCTTTGAGCTCTTCCCAGTAGGGATCGGCCTGCAGTTCCGCAATGGCCTCGTTCATGAACTCGAGGAGTTCGGTATCGGTCTTCCTGATGGCGACACCGAATTCTTCCCTGGTCTCGACGGAACCGATCACCTTCACCGGTTTGCCCTTGATGATGTCTTTTATAGAGACGTCGTCGTACATGACCGCATCGACCCGGCCTGCCTCGAGGTCATTGATGGCAAGCTGCGTGTTTGCATAGGTCTTCAGGTTCTCTGCGGGCATTACTCCCTTAGCGACCAGATTCTTCTCGATCCAGCTCTCAGCGGTGCAGCCCTGCTGCGCCCCGATGACCACCTTTCCGGCAAGGACTTCCTCAAGCGTCACATTCGAGCTCTCGCGGGCTACGACGTCCTGGTTGACAACCCAGTAGGGGTTGCTGAAGTTGACTGCTTCCTGCCGCTCAGGGGTGATCGACATCCCTGCATAGACCATATCGATCTTTCCGGCCTGGAGCGCGGGGATGATACCGCTCCACTCCACCGGCATGAACGCCACCTCGATGCCCTTCTTCTCGGCGATCCACTTCATGGAATCAACATCAAATCCCTGGGCGTTGCCGTCCTTGTCGATGAAACTGTAGGGAGGATACGCATCATCGATGCCGACGACGTAGTCTGGTTCGGTGGTCGTGCCGGTGCACCCGGCGCCTGCGACTGCCAGCACCGCGACGAGGCAGGCGAGCAGTGTGAGAATACCATGCGTTCGCATGTGAAGGGATTAGCCGTGTAAGTAAAATTAACCTTTTGTTTTGGCCTTCAGGAAGGGCAGATTCAGCCTGCCGGCACGTATGGCACCGATTTAAGGAAGAACGCCTGCTCTGTCGTGCAGTGCTGGGAGTCTTACCCCTCCCGGGGTCTGACGGCGATAGATATTTATGGTACAGTATCCTGCTGGACTCGCCCCTTTATGGGAGCTCGATAATGGATGGTGAGATTTATGAAAGGAGCACAGGAATCCGGCATGAGTAAATTGTCTTCTGTTGCCGGGACCATACGGGAGCTCGATCCCCAGATCATTGAGGTGAGCACCTCGGGAGTGAGTTTCCCTGCATCGAAGAGCGAACTCATCGAACGCGCGAAAGGGACTGATGCACCCCAGGTCGTCATCGATGCGCTGGACAAGTTCGAGGACCGGCAGTATATCGACCCGGAAGACATAAAGTCTGAGTTCAACAAGATCCTGAACAAGTAACGTCCTTTTTTCGCAGGTGCCGACTCCGGCACCTGCCGTGTTCTGCCCCCCACTGATCGAAATCATTTAAGATCGGGATAGTGATTTTTTCCAGGATCCACTCCAGATGAGCGTTCTACGGTCGCCTGTTCTCGGGAGTCCAATGCCGACCTCCTCGACGCCTACTCCCGTGCTGTCATCCAGGTCGTCGAGACCGCGGGGCACGGCGAGCAGGTGAGAGCTGGATCCGACGTGATTGTATCGCCAGAAGGCTACATCCTGACCAACAACCATGTTGCGCAGGGAGCAGGGCGGATCGAGATCCAACCGCCCTGCCCATGCATCTGGCCGGGTTTGATCCGGCGATTGATCTTGCTTTACTCCGCGCCGGCACAACGGATATCTCCTGCGTATCGTTCGGTGATTCCGGAAAACTTGCGGTCGCCCTCACCGCGAACCGGGTGGTCAAGGTCATCTCGGTGAACTGCTCAAGTCCCGCTGATCGCAGAACCCGCAACCCTTGTGGTCGTCTGGAACGGGCGGCGGATCACACTCTCTGCATGCGCCACCGCCGGGTGAGGGGGCTAGAGCGGGGGCGTTCAGGGAACCCATGTTATCCGGGGTTCCCGGCGCGCCAATTTTGGTGAGAGGTGGGCAGGGTAGCCGAATATCAGCGGCGCCACGATCTGGTGGTCATCTGAAACCTTCAGCGCTGTAAGAAGATCGGGGTTCTGCTGGACGAGAGCCGCTGAACCGATCCAGCAGCTGCCGATGTCGAGCGCCCAGGCAGCAAGCATCATATTCTCCGCGCAGAGTGCGCAGTCGAGAAAACTCGATACGGCTTTTCTGGCACCGAGAACCAGGACCAGCACTGGAGCATTGTAGAAGATGTTGAACCCCGGGGTCTTGAGTGCCGCAAGGAACTCCTCTGTCCCTGCCCTCCTCTCCTCTTCGATACTCTCTATGAGGATAGGTTTACAGTAATCAGATATCCTCTGCATCAGACCCCGGTCTTTTATGATCACAAACTGCCAGGGCTGAAGCCCAAGAGCGGTCGGCGCCTGGATTCCTGCTGCGATGATCGCTCTCAGGGCATTGTCCGGAACGTCCCGGTCGATGTAGTTTCTGATGCTTCTGCGTTCTCGGATAACGGAGAAGATCTTGATAGGTTCAGTGTCTGCCATCATGGATCCCGGTTATGGCCTGCTGGCGGTATATATCCTGGTGCTGCAGACCAGGGCCTCGTCCTTTCAACCGGAAGCCATCCCCCCTTTTCTTTCCCGGAAACCCGAATATGCTGCTGAATTATTCTGGTGGTCAAAGAACTCCAGGTTTCCACCCACGTTCGGATAGTAACCCTTTTTAATCTCCCCGGAACACAACCACTACAGTTACTGTATTTCGGTGTGGTGGGATATGGCAGACTCGCACCAGGATCGGGCACCCTTTGATCGTGCGGTGCTCGACGCTCTTGAGGATGGACTTCTTGTGGTAGACAGCGACCGGAAGGTCAGCTGGTACAACCCGGCCATCGCGCGGACCCTTGGCATCCAGAAGGATGATGCCATCGGGATGGCGTCTGACTCCCTCTTCACCGCATACTTCCTGCCGATCATCGAGGATGACGATTTCGTGCAACCTCTCCACCGCATCCTCACGAACGGTGCAGACCTTTCCTCTCTCCTCTGTCGTGTCCGGACTCCTGAAGGCGCCCGGTGTTGTCTCTTGATATCGAGCAGACAGGCTTTCGCCGGAACGGGGTTGCGGCTCATCAAGGTCAGAGATGCTACCGCGGAGATGTATACCCATCACTTCAAGGCTGCGCTCGACCACTCTCCAGTGGTCGTCTTTGTGCAGGATGCAGATCTTCGCTACATCTGGTCATATAACCAGCAACTGGGGCCTACAGACGCGTCCATCATAGGTCTGAGTGACGAAGATGTCTTTCCCGGGGAGGCCGAGCGTCTCGTCGCGCTCAAGCGACGGGTTCTTGAGACGGGAGAGATCGTGCGTAATACGGTGGCGTTCACCATCGCAGGTGAGCGGCGTGTCCGTGATCTGACGCTCAAACCGCTTCGGGGCGCGGAGGAGGAGATCATCGGTGTTGCCGGGATGGCCTTCGACGTGACCGAACGAATCCGGGTGGAAGAGGCGTTCCGGGAGAAAACGTACGAATTGAGGGAACGGATGGACGAACTCCGCTGCCTGTATACCATCGCGCATCTTGTCAAGACGCCCGGGATGACGCTCGATGAACTCCTGCAGGCGGTCGCCGATACCCTTCCCATGGGGTGGCAGTATCCGAACGATATCGAGGTGCGGATCACCGTCGATGGTCGGGATTACTACTGGGGTGATCCGGTGGATTCCTCCTGGAACCAGAGGAGCCCGATCGTCGTCCATGGCAAACAGGTCGGTGAGGTCGAGGTGCGATACTGTGCAGAGGTTCCGGTGGGCGATGAAGGGCCGTTCCTGCCGGAAGAGCAGATGTTGCTTGACTCCATCACGAACCAGCTCGGCCAGATCCTGGAACAATTGCAGGTGGAAGCGGCATTTGAGGAGAGCGAGGAAAAATTCCGGGGGATTGCCCAGCGGAGTTTTGACCTTATCGTCACATCATACCTGAATGGTGGGTTGAACTACATATCGCCAGCGATGGAGCGGATACTCGGGTACACCCCTGAAGAGATGGTAGGCACTGATTGGGAGGACTATATCCTCCCGACAAGCCTTCTGGTCTGGAAAGAAGGGCGGCGGAGGGTTCTCCGGGGTGAGCAGGTCGAGAGACTCCAGATTGAGGTCCGGCGAAAGAATGGGGAGACCGCCATACTGGAACTGAACGAATCGCCGATCGTCGAGCGAAAGACGATCGTAGGATACCAGGTGATCGGCAGGGATATCTCAGAACGAGTCCTGCACGAACGACTCCGGGAGCAGGCGTTCGATATGACCGAGCGGAATATCGCCCAGTTCGCCGTTCTTGCCGACCACGTCCGCCACCCGCTCCAGGTGATCATGGGGGTTGCGGATCTCCTCGACGATGAAACAATCGCGGAAAAACTCCGTGAACAGGTCAGGCGGGTCAATATGCAGATCAGTGAACTCGACCAGGAGTGGATTGAGTCCCGGAAAATCCGCGAGTTTTTGAAACGGTACGAACTCTGAGCGCCTGTTCATCCGCCACACGATCGCCGGGAAGTTGCATAACCCCGGACTCCCGGACCACAACTGTTGTCCGGAGCACCCTCCCTCACCACCGGTGTTCTCTCTTCCTGCGCACCGGCGGTATTGCCTCCCGGATGGCGGCCATCGCCCCCGGCAGGAGCATGCCTTTTTTCCCCACGATATCTGCTTTCTGGATGGTGGTGGTGTATGCTGTGAGGACGTAACTCTCGGTGAAGAGGTCGAGGCCGCCCCGGGCGAAGTCATCGAGCGAGAGGGGGATCGAGACCCCATCGGTGGATGGGCTGCTCGATACCGGACAGATCAACAGGCTCCCGCCCTCTCCTACTGATACGACCACCACAGGGCGCACCTTCCGTCTGCCCTCTCCCCCGATGCATACGGCGGCCAGGAGAACGTCGCCGCCGGCATACTGTCCCATATGCATACAGGTCGACGGTGAAAATGATAAGCGGATTGATCCGGAACGCAGGATGTATCCTGACTGCAGCGAAACGGCCGTATGCTGACTGGAGGGATTTGAGCCGCCGGTTCCCCGGCGGGTCTGATACTCCCTGCAGTTCGCTTACGATCCTGGTGAGAAACGGCCAATCGCCATATAGATAGACATCGGTTGCAAGGGCAAGAAGGAGGGTATCCGAGCCCGAAAACAGGATGGTGGATCCAGGAAGTTCCTGAACCGGCTTTGAGAGGGTGAGGATCGAGACCGTCAGTATCGTTGAGGTAACAAAACGCCGCTGGAGGTCATCGAGGGTGTAGTGATGCACATCATGGCCGGGCTGGTGAGACACCGGCGGTTTCTTCCCTCCTGGCTCTGCCAGACACGTCTCGTATTGCCGTTCCTTTCTCATGTTACCGCGGCTCACCTCATTCCCGCCGCATCTGCCCCTCCCCTATGACTCTATCATAGACCTCCATCCATGCGCGCACCCTCTCATGGGGGTGATACCGTTCCCGGGTGTGTGGATATATTGATCGTGTGTAGCTGAAACGGCAGAAGACATACGTCTGCCGTATTACGAGTGACGGGCATCTGTCAATAAAAATGAATAGATTTATACCTTCATAGAGGGAGCATAGTTTCTGTACTCAAATGAATCCACCTGCGAGACTGACTGGATCGTTAGAATTCTTCTGAATTTAGGCTAAATCCATCCTATATGCGCAGGTATATTTTATCTTCCTGTAAATATGAAACTCCCCTGCAAGCAAAGAAAGGCGATCCCGACCAATGCATGACTGTGCACCTGTACATGGTGATATCTCCGTGCTGGAGAACATCTTTGATGCTCTTGATGAGGGACTGCTGGTCATCGATTCCGCCAACCGGGTTGCCTGCACCAACAATCATCTGCGCCACCTGTTTGGCATCGTCCATGATACATCTGCCGGAACCGATGCAGACCGTTTCATCTTCCAGACCCTGATGCCCCGTATCTCCGGAGAACCGGGCAGGACCGAGTTTGCTGCAATTCTCTCCAACCGCGTTCCAGCTGCCGATTTTTTGTGCACGGTGCGGTTGTCCGACGGTGGTGAAGGGCGATTTCACTGTTCATGCCGGGTTGTGCATGCAGGCAAGTTTCGTGGCAGCCGGATCATCCGCTTCTCTCCTGATATGGGATTAGTCCCGGCCTTCAAAATCCAGCCCTACAACTATGGGCGAGGTATGGATGGCGCTAAACGGCGGCGGATAGAGGAGATCTTATCGGAGAGCGAGGAACGATACAGGTTCCTCGTCGAGAACCTCAACGAGGGTATTGCACTGGTCGATAGGGAAGGCGTCGTGGTCTTTGCAAACCAGCGGGCGGCCGAGATCGTCGACTATCCGATCACCCGGACTATCGGCGCCCCGATCTCAAAGTTTATCGATGAAGTAAACGTCAGATGCCTGGAAGGATACCTTCAGGATCCTGGCCAGGGCGGGCGGGTGATTTTTGAGATCGACCTGATCCGGGGCGATGGCAGTTGTATCCATACGCTGATCGCAACCACTCCCATCATCGATGCAGGCGGCACATGCCGGGGATTCCTTGCCGGTATCCAGGACATCACCCTCTTAAAGCAGATGGAGGCACAGCTCCGCGAGAGCGAGGAGAAGTACCGGTCTCTCGTCGAACTTTCGGCCGAAGCAACGCTGATCCACCAGAACGGCATCATCACCTACATCAACCCGGCCGGCAGGCGGCTTCTTGGTGCACAGGATCCCGGGGCGATCGTTGGAAAGAAGATCCTTGATTTCATCCACCCTGAGTTCCAGGACCTTGTCATATCGTTCACCACCAAGGATCTACAGGGGGAGGAGACCCCGCTCATCGAGCTGCCGATCAGAAGGCTTGATGGGACGACGATCTTCATAGAGGGGCGGGGCACCCGGACACACTTTGCAGGAAAACCCGCCATCCAGACCATTGCGCGAGACATCACCCATCGGAAGCAGGCGGAGGAGCAACTGCAGGCAAGGAACCGTCATCTTCTGCTGCTCAACCGGATCATCGGCACATCCGCCTCAACCCATCTGCCGGGAGAACTGCTGGAGACCGCGCTCAACCAGACGCTCGATCTCCTCGATTATGATGGCGGCGCTATCTACTGTCTCGATTCCAACCGTGGGAAGGCCGCTCTCCGGTGCTGGCGGAACATGCCGGATGCATGCTCAGGACTGATAGAAACCACACTCGGGACTACGTTTTCAGATGCCATCACCGTCGGTTTTTCGTGTTATCTTGAGCGGGATCGTGACCGGGATGCCACTGATTCCCATCTCCTAAAAGAGTTCGGGTTTGCCACGCTCGCCTGCATCCCGCTCATCGTCGAGTCCAACATTGCCGGGGTGCTCCTTGTCGGGAGCAAGGAGCGTGGATCCTTTGCCGATGACGAACGTGCGATCCTCGGCGCCGTCGGGCGCGAGATCGGGATCAGTATCCTGCGCGGGATGCTCTACCAGAGGCTTGAAGCAGCAAACCGGGAGGCAAACCTCTACCTCGATATCCTCACCCACGA
>JAAZGM010000135.1 GCA_012511245.1 Methanomicrobiales archaeon
AGGCCGGCGGCGTCCTGATGGCCGAACGGGCGACAGCGCTTGAGACCGCCCGGGAACTCTTCTCCCGCGATATCAAGGGTGTCCTGGTCAGGGAAGTCCTTGTGGAGGAGCGTCTCCCGATCGAGCATGAGTACTATGTCAGCATCGCCATCGACCGATCGAGCCGGCAGCCGGTGGTGCTCTTCGCCGACGCCGGCGGGGTCGAGATCGAGAATGCGGCGGCGGAGGATGAGTCCGCTGTGCGGAGGGTCATCGTATCCCCGCTTCTCTCGGATATCCCGCCGTTTTTGATGCGGGAACTCCTCGGCGGCGCACCAAAGGAACTTGCGCCTGTCATCAACAATCTCTACCACGTATTCCGGGAGAAAGACGCCATGCTCGCGGAGATCAACCCGCTCGTGACGACGCCGCAGGGGGTCTATGCCGCGGACGCAAAACTGATCGTCGACGACAATGCCCTCGCCCGCCAGGGGATAACCGTCAACCGCGACCTCTCGGAGCGCGAACGAAAGGCCGAGGAGCACGGGTTCTCTTACGTCGAACTCGACGGAACCATCGGCGTCATCGGGAACGGCGCCGGGCTCACGATGTCGACGCTCGACCTGATCGAGTTCTACAACGGCCGGGCGGCGAACTTCCTCGACGTCGGGGGCGGCGCCGACCAGGAGCGCGTGATGCACGCCGTCAGGCTTGTTGCGAGCATGCCGGGGGTGAACGTGATCGTCGTCAACCTCCTCGGGGGGATCACCCGGTGCGATGAGGTGGCAAAGGGTATCATCGCCGCCGGCGTCGCGCCGGCGGTCATCGTCCGGATGGCCGGGACGAACGAGGCGGAGGGCAGGCGATTGCTCGCCGACTGCGGCTACCGGATGCTTGAGAGCATGGATGCGGCTGTTCGGGCGGCGATGGAGGCCACGGCATGATCTACGGTGACAGGAACCTCGGGGTGATCGTCCAGAACATCACCGGCAGGCAGGGCACGTTCCATACGGAACTGATGAACGCCTATGCCCGCGAGGTCGGAGGGCGGGGCGTCGTTGCGGGGGTCGCACCCGGGAAGGCCGGGCGGGACGTCCACGGCGCTCCGGTCTACAACACCGTAAAGGATGCGTTTCGCGAGCACGACGCGACTGCAAGCGTCATATTCGTCCCGGCGATGCACGCCTGCGACGCTGTCATGGAGGCGGCGCATGCCGGGATCGAACTTGCGGTCGTCATCACCGAGCACATCCCGGTTCACGACGCGATGAAGGCCATCGCCTACGCAAAACTCCACGACTGCACGGTCATTGGCCCGAACTGCCCCGGCCTCCTCTCGCCGGGGGAGTGCAAACTCGGTATCATGCCCGCTCATCTCGCCCGCCGCGGTAACGTCGGCGTCGTCTCCCGGAGCGGCACCCTCACCTACGAGGTGGTCGACGAACTCACCCGTGCCGGCATCGGCCAGAGCACGGTCGTCGGGATCGGCGGCGACCCGGTCATTGGCCAGACGTTCGTGGACGTCCTCGCCCGGTTCGAGGACGATCCGCAGACGAAGGCGGTCGTCGTCATCGGCGAGGTGGGCGGCAACCTCGAAGAGGAGGGCGTCCAGTCGACCGATCTTCCGGTCGTCACCTACATCGCGGGTGTCAGCGCCCCGCCCGAGAAGAGGATGGGCCACGCGGGCGCGATCATCGAAGGCGGCGAGGGTGACGCCAGATCCAAGGTCCGGCGGCTTCGCGCTCTCGATATCCCTGTCGCATCCCGACCCTCAGAGATACCGGGGCTGATCCGCGAGGTGTTATGAACGGCGACCTGATGCTCGCCACCGCCTGCGCCGTGGCGGAGAAGATCGGAGCACGGGCAGTTGTCTCGTTCGTCGAACCCGCCCCGGTTCTTGCAGAGGTCCCGGACATACCGATCATCCGGGTGCAGGAGCTCCAGCTCGACGTCCTCAAAGACCTCACCATGCATGACATCCTCGAGGTGAGCGAGCGGCATATGCTCGACGCCGCTGTCCACCTCTATCTCAGGAGGAATCTGGAGAGCGGCCTCGTCGTCGGTGTCTTTCCCTACGCTATCATCCTCTACGACATCGAGGAGGGGAAGAACTTCATCAACTTAAAAGACTTCTCCGATATTGCTCCCCGCGAGGTGCTCCACGCCGCTCTCTCGCTCGCCCTTGAGATCGCGGTCGAGGGGAGGGAGGGGCGATCCATCGGCACCGCGTTCATCATAGGAGACCCGGAAGAGATCTTCCGGCACTCCCACCAGGCGATCCTCAACCCCTACCAGGGGCAGCCCGGGGTGCTCCGCGACATCAAGAACCAGAACAACTGGGAGAGCGTCAAGGAGTTCGCCCAGCTCGACGGCGTCTTTGTCATCGACAAGACCGGCGAGGTGCGAGCGGCCGGCCGGTACCTGGACGTCACCGGGCGGGGCATATCGCTCCCCGGCGGCCTCGGCGGGCGGCACCGCGCAACCGCATCCATCACCCATGAGATCCCGGTCATCGGCATCACGGTCTCCGAGAGCGGAGGCATGGTGCGCATCTTCAGGGACGGGCAATGCAAGATCAGCATCCGCTCCGATATCCGCCTCCGAAGTGACGGTTAGAAATGGTTATATGAGTTGCAATCATTTCTCTTATCACACTTTAGAACTACGGTGGATTTTATGACCCGGAACATCAGCGTAGAGGGGCTTACCCAGATCCCGATCGAGAAGCAGCGGATAGAACTGGTGGAGAGGAAGTGCCTCGGCCACCCCGACAGTCTTGCAGACGGTATCGCGGAATCGATCAGCAGAGCGCTCAGCAAGTCGTACCTCGAGGAGTGCGGCAGCGTCCTGCACCACAACACCGACCAGGGTGAGGTCGTTGCAGGAGAGTCCATCCCGAAGTTCGGCGGCGGCCGGATCACAAAACCGATCTACTTCCTCATCTCCGGCCGGGCCACAAAGAACTTCAACGGCATAAACATCCCCGCAGACGCGATCGCCGTCGAGGCTGCGCGGGACTACATCAGGAAGATCCTCCCCACCCTCAACATGGAGCGCGACATCATCGTCGACTGCCGGATGGGGAACGGATCGACCGACCTGCAGGACGTCTTCAAGTCCTGTACGGGGGCGATCCCGCGGGCGAACGACACATCGTTCGGTGTCGGACACGCACCGTTCAGCGAGGCGGAGAGCATCGTCCGGGGCGTTGCGGCGTTCATCGATACTACACTTCGCCCGAAGTGCCCCGTCATCGGCCAGGACTGCAAGATCATGTGCCTGCGTGACGGCGACGCCATCACCCTGACCGTTGCGATGGCGTTCGTCGACCGCTACTGCTCGGGCATCGCCGAGTACATCGAGCAGAAGAACTTCCTGACCGAACAGATCGCAACGGTCGCAAAAGAGTTCACGAAGAGATCGGTCAACGTTGCCATCAACACCGCCGACGACCTCGAGGCCGCGAGCGTCTTCCTGACGGTCTCGGGCACATCCGCCGAGATGGGCGATGACGGGTCGGTCGGCCGCGGCAACCGCGCGAACGGCCTGATCACCCCGAACCGCCCGATGAGCATGGAGGCGACGAGCGGGAAGAACCCGATCAACCACATCGGTAAGATCTACAACCTCCTTGCAACGGAGGTTGCGCAGGACTGTGTCGCGAAGATCGACGGGATCGAGGAGATGTACATCCGCATGGTCTCCCAGATCGGCTGCGCGATCGACCACCCGCACGTGGCAAGCGCCCAGATCCTCACAAAACCCGGCTACGACATCAAGTCCATAATGCCCGACGCCGAGGCGATCATCGACGAGTGGCTGGAGAAGACCCCCACCATCACCGAGAGGGTTATCAGGGGAGAACTCTCTACCTTCTAACCCTTTCCAGTATATCGGAGTTGTTCTGACCCATGAGTAAACCGTCACCCCGGCACCCCGTGCCCGGCCCCGGGCTCATCCGCCTTGCCATCCCGAACAAGGGGAGGATCGCCGGACCCATCAACGATCTGATTGAAAAAAGTGGCCTCCACCTGACCGAGAGCGGGAGCGACCGGAGGCTCATCACCCGGACACGCGACCCGAACGTGGAGATCCTCTTTGCCCGCCCGATCGATATACCGGAGTACGTGGCAAGCGGCGTCGCCGATCTCGGTATCACCGGGAAGGATATGGTGATGGAGCGGGGCTCGGTGGTCGAGGAGGTTCTCGATCTCCAGACCGGGAAGGCCACGCTCGTCGTCGCCGTGCCGGAGGAGTCCGATATCGAGACCGTCGCCGATCTTGCGGATGCAAGGGTGGCAACCGAGTTCCCGATGATCACCCGCACGTTCTTTGCCGGGCGCGGGATATCCGTGGCGGTGGTGACGGTGGGAGGCGCGTGCGAGGCGACGCCGCATCTCGGTATAGCCGATGCCATCGTCGATCTCTCTTCGTCGGGGACGACGCTCCGGACGAACCATCTCCGGATCATCGAGGAGGTGCTCGTCTCCACGACGATCCTGGTGGCGAATCCCGCTTCGCTGGTGACTAAACGCGAGAAGATCGACGAGATCGTCCTCGCCCTCGACAGTGTCATCCGGGCGAAGGGGCAGTGTTACCTGATGATGAATGTTCTCCGGAACGCCCTTGATGATGTGCGCGAAGTGCTCCCCGGCCTCTCCGGCCCGACGGTGATGGATGTGGCGTCTGACGAGAATCTGGTCGCTGTTCACGCCGTCGTGAAAGAAGAGCGGGTCTATCAGCTGATCAACCAGTTAAAGCGGGCCGGCGCAAAAGACATACTCGTCATGCCTATCGAACGGATCATACGCTGAGAAGATGGAGATCTATCCTGCAGTCGATATCCTGGACGGGCGGTGCGTGCAGCTTGTGCAGGGGCGGCCGGAGGCGGCGACGGTCTACGGCGATCCGGCCGCCTGGGCGCACCGGTGGCTCGATGAGGGGGCGAGCGGCCTTCACGTCATCAACCTCGACGGGGCGTTTGGCCGGGCGCGAAAGAACGCCGATCTGATCCGGGCGGTCATCCGCGAGACGGAAGCGTTCGTCGAGCTCGGCGGCGGTATCAGGAGCGTTGAGGATGCCGCGGGGTGGCTTGACGCCGGTATCGACCGGGTGATCGTCTCGACCCAGGCCGTCCGGGAACCGGAGATCGTCCGGGCGCTTGCCGATGAGTTCGGCGGCGAGCGGGTGATGGCGGGGATCGATGCCCGGGCCGGCGAGGTGATGATCGAGGGATGGGAGCGGCCAGCGGGGAGTTACCTTGCCTGGGCGGAGCGATTCGAGGACCTCGGCGCGGGCTCGCTCCTCTATACGAACGTGGATGTGGAGGGGCTCCAGCAGGGGATCGCCATCGAGCCCGTGGCGGAACTCCTCCGCCGGGCAGCCGTCCCGGTCGTCGTCTCGGGCGGGATATCGAGCGCCGGAGATGTTGCAGCGCTCCGGAGAGCCGGGGCAGCGGGGGCGGTCCTCGGGGCAGCCCTCTATGCAGGGAAGGTGCAGCTTGCAGAGGCACTGGAGGCAGCGTATGAGAACGAGTGAGATTCACCGCACAACACGGGAGACCGATATCAGGCTCTCCCTTGATATCGATGGGACCGGGGCGGGAACCATCGAGACCGGGGTACCGTTTTTTGACCACATGCTCACGGCATTTGCACGGCACGGACGGCTCGATCTCACCGTCCGCGCAACCGGCGACCTTGGCGTGGACGCTCACCACACCATTGAGGATATCGGGATCGTCCTCGGGACGGCTCTTGCCGAGGCGGTCGGAGACGGGAAGGGGATTACGCGGTTTGCCGATGTTGCCGTCCCGATGGACGAGGCGCTCGCCCGGGTGGCGCTCGATATCGGCGGCCGGGGCTACCTGGTCTTTGAGGGTGGTTTCTCGCCGGTGGGGCCGGGCGGCATCCCCGGCGACCTCATCGAGCACTTCTTCTACAGTCTCTGCACGAACGCCGGGATCACCGCCCACATCACGGTCACTGGCCGAAACGACCACCACATATGCGAGGCGGCGTTCAAGGCGTTCGCGCGGGCGCTCCGGGCGGCCGTGGCGATCGACCCCTCGATAAGCGATGTGCCGAGCACCAAGGGGATACTCTGAGCCCCGGTAAACGACACTTTTTTTGACGACGGTGCGAAGTGGAGGTCTGCAGGGAGACCTTTCCGCGACAGAGACAGGGTAAGGGAGCAAAGCCCCCCTCCCCAGTGGCGATGCCCCCACGTCCACTGTATGAGGATACGGCTTTCCACCAGCGCCCGGGCGGGGTAGGGTCTGCCGAAGAGTAGCATGTGGGTATTCCCCGGCCAGGGTGCAGGCGGGGGTGGGGTCTAACCACGAGCACCCTGCGCGATAGGGCCAGGGAGAAAGTGGGTCTTTCCAGACCCGCACCCCCGGGCTCAAAAACAGGGCACTGCCAGACTCCCGGCATCCAGAAACAGAAGAACACCTTCATTCCGGGAGCCAGATAGCAGCCCGTAAAGGGCGTATTCTCCATCCGGCACTAAAACCTATAGTCCGGGGGCACAATCGGCCTAGAATCGACGTTATGTGCGTCTGACGGGCGTCAGCGTTCTGCGCGTCAGGCCAGGAGGGGCGAGATTGCAGTATCCAGCGCCCTGTTTGCTCCCGTAACCCCGGCCATCCCCCATCCGGGCATGTATGCTGCCGGAAGAGGATCTAAAATGGGGGCCACAGGGACCCCGGTAAGGAGAAGGAAAAGAAGGGTCGATTTATGCGGACTTAACCGCGAGGTCGACGTCTTCTGCCTTGATCGTCTTGCGTCCCGCGTGCTGAGCAAGCCTGTTGGCTTCCCTGGTCAGCTCGGCGATATACGCCTCGGCCTTGGTAACCAGTGCAGCAGCTGCGTCGCTGCCGACCCTTTCAGCACCATTCTTCTTTGCGATACGTACAACCGCAGCAATAGGTAGATCTGCCATAATCTCATTCCACCTCTAGAAAGAGGTGTATCAGTTAATATTTAAATATTTCGGGATGATCTCGGAAATTTGCGTTCCTCTTTCATATCGAAGTTATGTCTGGAGAGAGCACCCCAATAATCGGCAGGGAATGGTTCCGATTGAAACGGCCTCCACACGCGCTCAAACCTAAAATCCTTGAAGGAATAAAGGTTATTTTGACAGCGCCAGAGATTTCGCAAGCAATATCGCATTGGTATAATTTGCTGAGGCGCGCGACGTATCCACGAAAATTTTATCGATATTTACCACTGGAGCACCATGTCCTGCTCCGGCTCCAAGGAACGCGAGCGTCCGAAATATCAGGTTCCCCGAGATCCCGTCGGGTGCCACGATCACCCCGTACTTTCCTGCCGCCTCCTCGATCAGGATCTCGGTGTGCTCCGCACCCGTCAGGCGTGCGACAAGTTCGGCATCCGCCATCGTCCGGTCGACGGTCGGGTGCCGCCCGAGATCCCCGAGCCGCCCTCCCGAGAGGACTGCCACCCCTTCGGGAAGGCCGAATTTCCGGGCGATCTCCCTGCCTGTCCGGGCGAATCGGACTTTCTCCTCGATCGTCCAGCCCTCATCGACCCCGACCGGGGCAAGGAGGAAGAGGCGACCGTCGGCGGTCTCAAGGAGGGCGATCCGCTCCAGGTGGTCGACACCCGCAGCCCGTTTGAGGGTTTTTAGAGTGGACGATGCGGGAAGGGTGCCTCTGACGGCGGCGTCGATCCTGCCGGTATACAGTGCCTCGATGAGCGCGATCTCGGGCTCTGCGGCCTCGACGACCGTAACGGCATCACCGAACGCTCCGGCGGAGCCAGGATGGGAAAAAAGGACAAGATCGACCTCCCGGCCGACCGCCTGGATGGTCGAGAGGATCTCTGGTTCAGGGGATACCGCACCAAGCCCGACCGTTACCGGCATACCTCTCCGTCCGAGAAGATCCCCATGATGCCGTTCTGGTCGAGATCAAAGACCTGTGTCTCCCGGTCCAGGTATCTGACGGCGAGCCTCCCGGTTCCGTCCACCTCCCCGATAGAGGCGGCGGTGAGACCGACGTCGGTGAACCGGCGGCAGACCTCCTCCACGTTCTCCGGTCTGACCGTCAGGATGAACCCCATGCCGGGATACATGCGCACCCACTGCTCAAAGGAGAGACCGACCGCAGAGAGGTCCGGTCGGGGTATCGCCTCAAGATCGATGACCGCACCCTTCCCGCTCATCTCAAGGAGCATGCCAAGCGTCCCGATGACGCCCGGGTTGCTGATATCTTTCCCGGCCGTCACAAGACGTTCCTTCCCGAGATCCTCCATCACCCGGATCTGGGCACGCACCGTCTCTGCCGACTTCATCGTGACCGAGTCCCAGTTGAAGCAGCACGACGGGTGCACCCGGCCGTCGAGGTCGATCGCCGCGACGACCACGTCCCCCTCCTCTGCCGTATCCGAGAAGATGATCTGATCCACCCTGGCCGTCCCGAGGATCGCCAGATCCACGACGCTGTAAGGCGTATCGGGATGCAGGTGCCCACCCACGATCGGGACGCCGAACTGCGTGGATGCCGTGACCATGCCCCGGGTCACCTCGTCGCGTATCCGGTCGTTCGTAACAGAGAGGACATCGACCATCGCGACCGGCCTCCCGCCCATGGCGGCGATATCGTGTACGTTCACGAGCACGGCACAGTATCCTGCCCAGAACGGATCCGCCTCCATCAGCTTGCTCCAGATACCGTCTGCTGCAAGAAGCAGCACGTCCTCTGCATTATGCCGGATGACCGCGGCATCTTCACCGAACGAAGCGATAACATCAGGGTTTGCTATCCGGAGGGACCGGACCATGTCGCCGATCACCTTCTTCCGGGTGACGCCTTCATATTCCCTGACAGCCTGTGCTACCGTATCGGTGGAGCAATCCTTCACCACAAGAACACCAACACTCCACGTTTCTTAATGGTATTCTGCCTCATCAAAGATAATGTATTTGATTCACCGGTATTATGCACTCCGCCCGGAGAACCGATCGGGAGGCGAACTGCCGTCAAGCGCCCGGCTGGATGGGGGCGGTCATCCGGCGGCGCATCCCCGGGCACCTGCACCGGGGTGGCATTTTTGATGCACCGCGTCGAATAGATCGATATGGACTGGGTGGAGAAGTACAGGCCGCAGCATCTCCAGGATGTTGTGGGGAACTCCGGCGCTGTCAGGCAGATATACGAGTGGGCGCGGGACTGGTCGCGGCAGAAGAAGCCGCTCATCCTGTACGGAAAACCCGGCACCGGCAAGACTTCGAGCGCTCATGCCCTTGCAAACGACATGAACTGGGAGGTGGTGGAGTTGAACGCCTCCGACCAGAGGACGAAGGCGGCCCTCGATAAGGTGGCGGGTTCGGGCTCCACCACGGCAAGCCTCTCCGGCGCGAGCCGTAAACTCATCCTGCTCGATGAGGCCGACAACCTGCACGGACAGGCCGACCGGGGCGGGGTAAAGGCCATCGTGGAGATCATCGCGGCATCACAACAGCCGATCATCCTGATCGCAAACGACTACTACTCCCTCACGAGAGAGCTCAAGGCGGTCACGGAGCCGGTGCAGTTCCGGGCGCTCCAGGCGCGCTCGATCGTCCCCCGCCTCCGCCATATCTGCGCCGCAGAGGGCGTGACATGCGATCCCGCCGCGCTCGACGAGATCGCGACCCGCGCCGACGGCGATATGCGGGCCGCGGTGAACATGCTCTACGCTGTGGCGATCGGGAGGGAGCACCTTACGGCGGGCGACGTCCACACCTCTGCGAAAGACGAGCGTTCGACGATATTTGAACTCGTCGGAGCGGTCTACAAGGGGAGGAGGGATGCCGACCTGCTCCGGATGGCGGTCGAGGTCGAGGATACCCCCGACACCATCGAGCAGTGGCTCGAAGGAAGCCTTGAGCACATACCGGATCTTGCCTCCCGGGCGAAGGGTTACGACAGCATAGCGCGGGCGGACGAGTATATCGGGCGGACGTATCGGCGGCAGTATTACACCCTCTGGCGCTACGCGAACGCGGTCATGCTCATCGGTGTTGCCGATGCTGCCGGAGGGCGCGGTGTCGGCGCCCGGATCATGCCGCCGGGGCGCTGGCAGAAGATGGGGGCGTCGAAGAAGCAGAAGACGATCCGGGCAAACCTCACCCGAAAACTCAGCGGAATGACGCATATCCCCGGGGATGCACTCCGTGAGGACTTCTTCACCGCGATCAGCATCCTCGTCGAGCAGGACCCTGCGGGCTACGTCAGGGAGTTCGCGCTCGATGCCGACGAACTGAACCTCTTCATCCACGACAAGGCCCGGGCGACGAAGGTCGTCAAAGACGTGGCAAAAGAAGAGAAAGAGAAGGCGAAGAAGGCCACCGTGCGGGAGAAGGCAGCCCGGAAGGGCAAAAACTCACGGGACGACGATCCGCCCGCCGAGACCGGGGAGTCCCGACGGGATCCGCCCCAGGGCCAGGCAACGCTGTTTTAGCGCGTAACATCATTTTTTAGAAGCGCCGGAAAGGGCGCCACCGCTTCTCTGCTTTTGTTCCGACAGGAGAACGTTGTTCAGAGAGAGGGCGGGTCTCCCCTTTCGCCGTCGGCTCTACACCCAGGGGTGATATATCCACAGTCCATTGTATGGGGAGATACCAGAAACGATGCACGGCTGCTCCCCGGCAACGCCCGGGCACTGCCCCTTTCCAGCGTGGGCAAGGGAGGAGCGCCGAAGGCGCGGACGGGGTGGGGGCTACAGAAGGCAGACCCTTCAGGGTATCCACAGGATAAAATGAGATTACCCTCTACGGGTTGCGGCGGCGGTAGCAATGAAGGATGGCCGGGCCGGTATCCACGATCTCGCCGCCGTCCCCGTAGATCTCGCATCCCAGGTGATAGACCAGGAGATCGCTGTCGATCCGATCGGCGAGCGCTATCAGCGGCGGAACCATCTCCACGCCGGGCCGCACGGCATAGACCAGGTCCGCACCCTCATACAGCCGGATCTCCGGCTCGAATATATCGTCGGCCAGAACAACGAGTCCGTCGTGTCGGATGCCCGGCCTGATATCGGTGCAGAGCATCAGGGCGCCGGCGGCATCTATCAACCTTGCTGCCCCGGGGTTGTTGCCGATACCCACCTCGACAGCCCTGCGATACCGGGCGGCGATGTATTCGCCGATACTCCGTTCAATATGTTTATACAGACTCATTACCAGAGATTAGGTAATGGGCATCAATATCCTTTGGGACCTGCAGGCACCGCAAGGTATCGAACTCCCGGTCATCAGGATGATCGCGATGATCCTCGGGAAAGATCCCGTACTCGTCAGGTACCCGTTCCTCATCGACGGCTACGACCGGAATCGCGACCAGCACGATGCCCAGCAGATCCTGAATCGCATGCAGGACACGCTCACGCGCAGATACGATATCGACGGCCCCCTGCTGCTCGTCACCTCCTGTGACCTCTACACCAACGGCTGCAACTTCGTCTTTGGTCTCGCAAGACCCGTATGCGGCGTCGGTATCGTCTCGACCGCCCGCCTCGGAAACGACTACTACGGCAGGGTGCCGGACGACACCGACCTCATCGACAGGACGGCAAAAGAGGGCGCGCACGAGATCGGGCACCTTCTCGGGCTCGAGCACTGTGAAAATCCCGAATGTGTCATGTTCAGGCCAAAGACTCTGGACGAACTTGACCGGAAGAAAAAGACGCTCTGCCCGGCCTGCAGGGAGGCGCTCGCATCGCTGGACAGGCGATGACGGCAAATTCCGCCGCCTCCCTGTCGCCGGCAGTTCCCGGAGATGAGCGCCGTCCGGTTTTTCGACATACCAGGAGTACTGAGCCGGGTAAACAAAAGTATTAAGCAAATGTGCCGGGAAACGTAGTCACTAATGGGATACTCTTCTTCCTTGATACAGAGAAAGTTCAAAGATATCGCCGGGCGACGATACGACTCAATCCTGAAGGATTACCGCGAGTTCATGCTGGCCGACGAGGAGATGTTCATCCCGGAGATCCGGTCTATCCTGGTGCCGCTCGACCTCTTCGTTCAGGATATCACCGATGAGGCGCTCGACGTGCTCTCGGCCTATGACGCCACCATATCGCTTGCATACATCACGGACACCGAGGTGATCAAGCTCCTTGAACAGGCGCTCGATAGCGAATCGACAAAAGAGTTCCAGGCAAAGAAAGAAGAGTACGGCCAGAAACTTCTCAAACGGATTGCAGCGAAACTCGAAGAACGCGGCTTTTCAACCCAGACGCGGATGTTTGTCGGGCATAAAGGCGATGATGTCGTCCGGATGGCAAAGAGCCACGACATGATTGCACTCTGCCGGCGCTATGCCGACGGCGAGTCGACCGACGTCTCAGTAAGCCCGGTTGTCCTGCGCATCTGCCAGCGGGTGGAAATCCCCGCGCTCATCTACTGACGGGTGAATCGATGGAAATGATGGCGTTGATCGCGGTAGCGGTCTTCCTCTTCACCTATGCACTCATCATCGATGAGCGGATCCACCGATCGGTCGCCGCCATGCTCGGTGCGGCGATCGTGGTCTTCATCGGGGTCGTCCCCTGGGAAGCGCTCCTCCGGCACGTCGACTTCGGGACGATCTTCCTGCTCCTCGGGATGATGATCATCGTCAACACCGCCCGCGGCAGCGGCCTCTTTGAGTATATCGCGATACGAACGGCGAAACTCGCGAAAGGAAGCCCTATCCGGGTTCTCATTCTCTTTGCGATCGTAACGGCGATCGTGAGCGCGTTCCTCGACAACGTTACCACCGTCCTCCTTCTCACCCCGATGCTCCTCTACGTCGCGAGGGTGATGAACCTCAACCCCATTCCGTTCCTGGTTACGGAGATCTTCGCCTCAAACATCGGTGGGGCGGCGACGCTCATCGGCGATCCGCCGAACATCATGATCGCGTCGTCTGCGGGACTGACGTTCAACGAGTTCATCATCCATCTCGCCCCCATCATGGTCATCGATATGGTGATCCTCCTCCTGATGATGTACGCCATCTACGGCAGGTCGATGAAGGTAAATGCCGAAGAACGGCAGGAGATGGTCAGGACGCTCAACAACCTGGACGAGCGGGCGGCGATCACCGATAGATCGCTCTTCAACAAATCGGTGGCCGTCATCGCCCTCGTTGTCTCCCTCTTCTTCATCCACGACCGGATAGGAGAGATCCTGAACTTTGTCCTGCCGTTCGTCGATCCGGCGATGGGACTCGAACCTGCGGAGGTGGCGCTCATCGGGGCGGCGATACTCCTCTTCTGGAGCAGGCAGTCGCCGGAGGAGATATTTGAGAAGATCGAGTGGCCGGCGCTCTTCTTCTTCGGCGGGCTCTTCATCATCGTGGGCGCTCTCGTCGAGACCGGCATCATATCGAGCATCGCTGCGGTGATGATCGAGAACGTCGGGTCGACGGGGGAGGCGATGTTCATCGTGACCTGGTTCGCTGCGATCGCTTCTGCTATCGTGGATAACATCCCCCTCACGGCGGCGATGATCCCGCTCATCCATGACCTCGGGGCGACGATGGATGTCTACCCGCTCTGGTGGGCGCTCTCCCTCGGGGCATGCCTTGGCGGGAACGGCACCGCGATCGGGGCGTCGGCAAACGTGGTCGTCATCGGTATCGCCGAACGCGAGGGGATCGACATAACCTTCGTCGACTTCCTGAAGGTGGGGATGCTCGTGCTCTTCGTGACGGTTGCGGTAGGATTTGGAATGCTCTGGCTGAAATTTGCGATGTGAACGGTTATGAAGATTCTCGTGCTTATCGATGGTTCGAAATGGAGCCAGAAAGCGGCTCTGCATGCGGTTGAGATGGCTAAGCGAAAAGATGCCGAGGTAGTCCTCTTCTCGGTGCTGGATATCATGGAGGCGAAGGCGATGGCGTTCAACTTCTGCACCCAGAGCGGGATCTGCGACCAGTTGAAGGGCTATGAGGGGCGGATCTGGAAGGACATGCAAAAGAGCATCGAGGACGACCAGAACAGCATCATCTCCCGCCACCGGGGGGAGGGGGTCCGGTGCTCGTCAAAGATCGTCGAGGGATCGATCCGCGAAGAGATCCTGAAAGAAGCAAACTCCGGCGAGTACGGGCTGATCGTCATGGGCGCATTTGGGAGAAGCGGAAAGGCCCGGATCAGCGCCTTGCTCGAACAGATCGGTGGTGCGATCAAACCGCCGCTGCTTGTCGTCCGGTAAATCATCCTCTTTTTCTAGCCCGGGCGATCGGGACAGCCGAACAGGGTAGAGATATCTCTCTATGGCGATATTCCCACGGCACACGACATGGGGAGATGCTGAAGAAGGGTGGTTCCCCGCCTAACATCCGGAACACGGCTTTCCATCTGCTATCGCCACGCACTGCCGCCGCCCCTTGCAGGCGCGGGCGGGGTGGGGGTACAGGCGCCCATTATGCGGTAGAGACAGGGGAGGGGAGCAGAGCCCCCCCTCCCCGTCAGCCCCACCCCGGTGGCGATATTCCCACGGTCCACTGTATTGGGAGGTGTGAGGGAAGGGCGGTTCCCCGCCAGGCATCCGGAACACGGCTTTCCATCTGCTATCGCCATTGACTGCCCCGCCCCTTGCAGGCATGGGTGGGGTGGGGGTACAGATAAACCGAACCGGTGAGGGTACAGGGAGAGCCCTACCGGATATCGCCATGCGCGGGAAGGTCCCGTGTTCACCCTTCGTCAAATGTCATGCCGCCGTCATAGGCACCGTGGAAGAGCGCCTCCACAGGAAACCTATCGATGCCCTTCCCCCGGCACAGCCGCAAGGCCGATCCAGACCCCGATGAGGAGGAAGGCTGCGGCAACACAACGGAACAACCCGGCCCCTGCCATGAACCGCCTTACAACTCCCCGATATCCTCATACCAGAGATCGGGGTGCTGCTCGATGAACGTGCCCATCATCTCCTTGCAGACGTCGAGATCCAGGTCGAGCACCTCGATCCCGTGCGACTCAAGGAACTCTCGCGCTCCAGGAAAATTCACCGACTCCCCGACCACGACCTTTCCTATCCCGAACTGGACGGCTGCACCCGCACAGAGGTAGCAGGGCATCAGCGTCGAGTAGAGGGTGCACTCTGCATAACTGCCGATCCGGCCCGCGTTCCTCAGACAGTCGATCTCGGCATGGAGTATGGGGCTCTCATCCTGGACACGGCGGTTCCGGCCGCGCCCGACGATCTGCCCATCGCGCACCAGAACCGCCCCGATGGGTATCCCGCCCTCTTGCAGGCCCATCTTTGCCTCCTCGATCGCGCATCTCATGAAAATATCCGTCTTCATCGCCTCCCGGATGCCCAACCGGATATAGACCGATTGCAGCATCCTACCATCTGTACAAAGACGTTCATCGATAATAAACGCATACAGGACGATATCGGCCAGCATAATGAGGATAAATGTCTTCAGACGCTCGGGATCTCCCGATCGGTTCCGATCTCATCGAGCGCTTTCCGGACGGCAACCCTGACATCGCGGTCGGCATCCCCGAGAAGAGCCACAAGGGGCTCCCGGGCGAGCGGGTTCCCTATCCGGCCGAGCGCCCAGGCTGCCATCTTCCTGACCCTGGGTTTTTTGTCGCCGAGAACCCGGATCAACGGCTCGACCGCACGGGGATCGCCGATATTCCCGAGCGCCCGGGCTGCCTCCATCCGGACCCAGGGGCTGGCGTCCTCAAGGCTCCGCATCAGCGGCGGGATGGATTCGCGCCCATCGATGAGACCGAGCGCCTTTGCGGCCTTCCACCGCACCTCGACATACTCATCTTCCAGCGCCTCGGCGAGCAGTCGCACCGCGCGACTGTCGCCGATCTCCCCGAGTGCATCCGCAGCCCGCCACCGATCATTGAGATCCCCGGACGCGAGCATCGAGAGATATCTATGGAGGCGTTCTTCCTTCTCCAGCACCGGCGGACCCTCTTCTGCCATAGGATTGTATACCCGGCGGGGGCCAGCCGAATATAAGGTTTTGCCCTCGAAGATGCCGGGAGAGGTACACTTTTTCTACTCTCCCTGCCTTCACCATAGTATGAAGAATCCGACGGTTACACCGGAGGGTACGGCGTTTCCCCCGGATCTGGAACATCTCGGTCTCGTTACCGGGGCAAAGATCGATATCAGGGATCTCGATGCACTGGGACGCCGCCACAACTTCCACGTCTTCCTCTACTTTGAGAGAGATCTGGCGAGAGACTCAACGCTCCGGGAAGACCTGCAGGAGTATGGCGACGCCC
>JAAZGM010000136.1 GCA_012511245.1 Methanomicrobiales archaeon
CACCTGCCGGTCACGAAGAGGACCATCTTCGCCCCCTGATGGCAGAGGATGCAGCCCGGGGAGAGGTGCTGCTCACCGGTTGGGGATACTCCCGACTCCTGTGGCATGGTTGTACTAGGTATGGGTGGCGGAAGTGAAAAGGTTTGATGGTGCAGGAGGGGACGAGAGGATGAGGCGGCCGGGTGGGTACAAGCTGTTACCAGTCGTGGTTTCGGGTTATCCTGTCGGTGGGTGCAGGTTGGCGAACAATAAGTACATATAGACTCTGTGCAGAGAATTACTCTGACTATGCCGTTCTGCCTGCGTGATGACGGTCTCTCGGAGGTCGTCGGTTTTGTCCTGATTCTTGCCGTGATCGTTATAGCGCTCTCGCTCTACCAGGTCTACGGTGTCCCGGCGGCGGGAAGGGAGGCGGAGATCGCGCACATGAACCATGTGAAGGACAGGTTCGTGGACTATAAGATTGCTCTCGATTCACTCTGGGTGAACGACAGGAAAGGTGTTCTCCTCTCGACGGCCTTCGATCTCGGGACGGGGGCGGGAGCGACCGGGGGCAGTGCCTTCATGCTCCCGCTCCTTACCCCGGTGGGCTCGGGGGGGACGATCTCGGTGGAGGAGGGGGGGGCGAACCTGACGATTACTGCCCAGAAAGGAGAAACAACTGATACTCTCATACAGGATCTTCCCCTCGGGAGCCTCTCCTACCATTCATCAAACCGTTACTGGGTGGACCAGACCTGGACCTACCAGGGTGGTGCGATCTTCCTCTCCCAGGGGAAGATGACGGCGGTGCGGGTCGGGCCGTCGATTGTGGTTGCAAAGAGTGTGGATGATATCACCCTTAATGTAGCCCTGATCAGCCTTGATGGTTCAGGTACGATCGCAGGGTCGGGACCGGTGCGGATCGAGACACGGATGCGCCAGGATGTGTCGTCCTCCACCAAAGGGCCCTATGAGAGGGTTATCCTGATCGTTGAGGGTGATGATAGGACAGTCGGGGCATGGAAAAAGGTGTTTGACGAGGTCCGGGAGAGGGCGGTTGTGGAAGGGGTCGAACGTTCATGGCTATCGGTTGATCCAGGCGAGAATACAGTCACGTTCACTATTCGGCCAGATTCAGACAAAAAAGTCTACCTCACCATGCGTCAGGCGAATTACACGGTGACGATCTACAACGCGGCGTCCCTGATGGAGTGAGCAGTATGAGACAGCATCGTGGTGAAGAAGGTGTTTCAGAGGTGGTCGCGGCCGTTCTCCTGGTCGGCCTGACCGTCCTCGGCGTGGCGATCGTGGCGGCTATCTTCCTCTCAAGCTCCCAGCCGGAAGAGATCCCCCACGCGGCCATCGTCGCGGGGAACAGGAGCGGGTACCTCGCTCTCACTCATGAGGGGGGCGACTCCCTGAAGGTGGGGGAGTACCGGATCTACGCCGGCACCGGGAACGAACTTCAAGATGTGACTGATAAGTTCACCGTGCCTCCGGACGGCATGTGGTCGATAGGGGAGACTCTTGTCTACAACGGTCCAGTGCCGGAGAGGGTGATCGTGGTATCGAGGGGCACCGAGACGATCCTTTCTGAGCCGACCTTTGTTTGGGGAGGGAAAGTGTTCGACCCGGATCCGGTGGTGCCGGGAGAACCGGGAGAACCGGGAGACCCGGAGGAGAAAGAACCCATCGACATCATCATCGAGGAGAATGTCTTTGTCTATGGGAGCGCTTTCAAGTTCGGGGGGGCCAACGCCAACGCCCCCAATGCAACTGTCGTCATCACCGGAGGCCTGAACACGAACAACCTTAACGGCGGTGCCTTCCTCAACGTCTCGAACTTTTACTTCGGCGGCAACGTCAACCTCGACGGCGGGAGTGCCAGCCTCGGATCGGAGGAGATGCCCGGTATTATCTACGTCAACGGGGATCTGGTACTCTGGGAGGGGGGGCGAAACATCTACGGTGATGTCTACGTCGATGGTGATTTCCGCCTGAAGGATGCGAAAATCCACGGCGATGTCTACGTCAATGGGGATCTTACTCTTGGCAATACGCCTTGGATTGCGGAGAACGCACATATTTACTACACTGGTAAGCTCAAGACTCCTGAGCATTACGATGACTATTATGCTACCAACATAGTTGCAAAATGTATCCATCAGGCAACCGTGCCAAAACGCGATATGCCGGATTTCGAGTTCCCCTCTGCAAAATCTCCTGAGTGGTATGATACACATGATTACAAACAGACCCTGACGAGTACCAAGAAGGTGTACGCTCCCAGCTACACCGCATCTGGTTCTGCGAGTAACATCATCGTCGTTGCGCACGACGGCGACATATCGGTTGGAGGAGGAGGGACCACAGTGACCGGCGTTTTATTTGCTCCAAAAGGAAGCGTAACATTCAGTGGTAACAGCTTTGAAGGGGTTGTCATCGCTCGAGATGGGTTCTTCATCAGTAGCGGAGGAACGAAGGTCACCTTCAAGAACATCCAGGAATACATCAGCGATCCTGAGGACTACCCATTCTGAGAGGAAGAGATAGACATGACCATGATTAGATCCGAAACCGCTGCCTCCGATCTCATCGCCGTCATGGCGCTCATCGCCATCTTCGTGACAGCGACGGCGATCCTCGGTGTGACGCTCCTCTCCGTCCCGCCCGGGGATGCGGCACCCGCGATGATCATCCGTAACGTGACGGGAGAAGATGGGAAACTCTCTCTCTCCCACGACGGCGGCGACCCCCTTGCACGGGGACAATTTGCGATCCTTGTCGATGGTGTCGACAGGACGGATAGTTTTAGCATCGCCGGTGATTCCGGTTGGCCATTGTGGGAGACCGGGCAGATCCTGGCCTTCGATGATGGTGATCTGCCTGAAGGCGCCCATATCCAGATCGTCGCCGGAGGTGTGAGCCATACCGGCAGCAACTGGCTTCTCCACGAAATCGGGGAAGGTTCCATGGTTGGGCCGACCACCACCATCCCGACCACCATCCCGACCACCATCCCGACCACCGAACCGACGAATATACCTCTTGCCGCCGGCTTTACCGCCGATCCCATATCTGGCTCCGCCCCCCTCCAGGTGCAGTTCACCGACACCTCTACGGGAGGGCCGACCTCATGGTCCTGGGACTTCGGCGACAAAGGCACATCCACCAGCCAGAACCCGACACACACGTATACGGCTGAAGGAGTCTATACCGTCAAGTTGACGGTCAAAAAAGGTATAGAGAGTGATACGGTGACGAAGACGAAATACATCGTCGTTACAGAGCAGCACGTCTCTCGCCTGGAGGTGAATTCGGTCAGGCAGTTCTTAATCTTCTGGTATATCCCGGCCAACAGCGTTAGTATCGAGTATTCTGGAGATCTCGGAAAGGGGTCGGATAAGACACCGTTCGTGCTCACCGAGATCGATCCGGATGACTCTGGTTTCAGTGTCACGCTAACCGCACCGGAGAAGATAACAGTCTTGCTCCTTTCACGGCACTTCGATGGCTGGGAGGTCGACAATAAGGAATATGGGAGCAGGACAATCACTATACAAGTTGCCGACAGCGAGAGCCTGACAGCAACGGCGAAATATAAGCTCATATAACTTTTCTGCCAGGAATGGTGGTATGAATCCACTTCCTGA
>JAAZGM010000137.1 GCA_012511245.1 Methanomicrobiales archaeon
GGACCGGCGGCGAAACCCCGTGACCCCGGGTATGCTGTGTGGAGAAGCGGGAAGAAAACGGAGCCGGACGCACCGCGCTGGTGTTCCGGGAGGATGGTTGAGAGATGCCCGGGTGTCAGGAATGCGGGCGTGACCACCTCTCAGGATAAAACTGCATATGGGGTGTATGGATAACCGGTCCCGGGGTGTACAACCTTCAGGGTTGTGCCGAACGCGGCAAATTAAGAATTTGCCTGTCAGGAGACTTCCGATGGAAGTTTCCATACCCACCCCGGAGACCGGCGACCTCTTCCTCTACCCATCATCCCTGCAGATAAAATGGGATATCGTTGTAGATTGAACCGAATTGATACGTTGACACCAGTTTATGTGTTGGAATGAGACGTGATCTGATATTATTATCCGGTAAGTTTGCAGCGATTGCCTGAAGGACCGCGATGAAAATCTTAGTAGACGCTATCCAGTCTAACAGAGGACACCGTGCCGACAGACAACATCACTTGTATCTACTATCTAATAAACCCTTCCATCCACCGTTTTTACAATAACGGCTATTTAGAGACAAATAATGAAATTAGGGCGTTATTGGTGACGGATGCCATTTTGTTGGAACCAGCGGCGGAAAATAGGGTAGTGCTCCAGTTTACAACTGAAAATAAACTTCAGGCGATTGACCGTACCACATTGATTAATGAACTGCGTTCATGCCAAAAACTCAAAACCAGGAGGGTGTTTCCATTATCAGTTGTTTCGTAGAGCACTCCTGATCCTGCGATACAGAGAGGTCGTGATCCCGGGGCACCCGGATATCACCATGCCTGCTGGCTCCAGCGGTCTCGTGCAAGGCGATGGCGGCGCTACAGTGCCTGAGTATCGAACCGGAACGCCCGGGTGGGCACTCGCATCTCAAACCGTGCCCCCTTTCCGGGTTCCCCTCGCTCGACGATGGCGATCCCGGTGATAGCAAGGATCTCCCGGATCAGGAAGAGGCCGAGACCCGTGTTCTTCCCGAACCCACGATCGAAGATCCGTTTTTTCTCCCCCGCGGGAACGCCGACACCATCATCCTCCCAGACAAGGGTGAGGTCCCCGTTCTCCTCTGAGCGGTACCAGACGTGGACCCGGGTTGCCGACTCCCCGTGACGGAGGGTGTTGTCCATCAGGTTGGCAAAGACCTTCACGAGCATCGGATCCGCATAGATTGCAAGGTCGTCCGTCTCAGCAACTATCGGAATGCCCTCGATCGCCGCAGCCCGGATCACATCCGATATGCGCTGCCATTCCGGCGACTGGACGCCGAGATCCTGATAATCCCGGGTGAACTCGATCTGGCGATGGATGGTCCCGGCGGCAATGCTCATCTTCTCAAGATATGTCGAGAGGGGGCCTTCAGGAGCTTCTTCCTGCGCAAATGAGAGGTTGCCGAGGAGAACCGTCAGCTGGTTGAGGATATCGTGCCGGGTGATGCTGCTCATCAGGTTGAGCTGCCGGTTCGCCTGCCGGAGTGCCTGCTCAGCCAGACGGAGATCGGTGACGTCGTGGATGATCCCTTCCACACCCAGGACCGAACCTTCTGCATCGGTGAAGAAATGGCTGCTCACCGTCACATACTTCAGCGTCCCGTCCTTCATCTTGAGATCCAGGGGATACCCCCTGACCGCGCCGTTCGCCCTGAGTGCAGCAAGAAACTTCTCGCGTTCCAGAGGATCGGCATAGATATCCAGGGCGTCAACCCCGATCATCTCTTCGAGCGAACCGTAACCGGCCAGTGCCGGCCCGGACGGGCTGATCATCGTAATAATCCCATCAAGATCGATGCGGTAGAACAGGTCCTCCATGCTCTCGATGATGGTCCGGTATTTTTCCTCGCTCTCCCTGAGAGCCCCCTCTATCTGCTTGCGTTCGGTGATGTTCTGGAGGAGGATCAGTTTTCCAATGATCGTTCCGGCACCGTTGCGCAGGTCGTCCACGGCTACATCGAAGAACTGCCTCTTTCCGCCCTCTCCGATGACGATCTCCCGTGGATCCCCGGACGTGGTCTGTACCAGGGCAAGGAGCGATGGGTGGTCAGCAAGGACGATATCCACCGGACTGCCAATGGCGTCGTCACGCACCGTCCCGAGAAGCCGGACCGCTGCAGTGTTCATATCGGTCATCCGCCCCCGTGTATCGATCACCATCATCGGCGAGCTCATCTCCTCGACCACCTTGCCCCGGGCGACCGGGGCAACCTCGAGGAGGCCCCCCCTGAGCGTCGCTCCCACTAAAATGAGGCCGGAGAACATCAGGGCGAACGGCGTCAATGTCAGCCCCGGGTATGGAGTGAGGCCCAGCTGGTACTGGAGATCACAGAGGAAGGGGAGGAGAAGCGCGACCAGGAGAAGGAAGCGCTGGCGCCGGTAGAAGTCATGGATCTCCGGCTGGGCGAGGATGAGAAGGAGGAGACTCGTGATCAGGAGAAGGTGAGAGTATACTACATGGACCTGGAACCCTATTCCGTTGGTGAAGATAAGTATAGGGAGCGGTCCTGAGAGGTCGACCAGGTAATCGTACCGGAAGAACGGGTGAAACCAGGTGGTCTGGGCGAGGATGACGATTACCACCGGGATGATGAAGAGGGGGGCTTTTTTCCAACCCTGTATCCACTCCTCCTTCCTCAGGTAGGTGAGGATGAATATGAACTGAAGGGTGCCGAGGAACGGCACGGCCAGGAACCGGATCTGCAGCAGGAGGATCTTGAGCCAGAGCGTCGCCGTCATCAGGTTGAGTGCATGGGTGAAGGGTAGGAAGGCGGCACACAGCAGCAGGAGCCCGAGGGGCCGTGCCACTGCTATGTCGCGGTGTTTATGGCAATAGAGCACAAGGGCGATGAGCACCCCTCCGGCAAGGAAGAGGAGCCCGATCAGGAGGGCGGGAATCATGGGTACGATCTCTGCTTTGGAAGTAGTGTCTCGATTGACGGGTGTTTAACATTTCGTTTCAGAGCGGTCTGAGATGTGTGCGGATCCGGAGAACAGAGCGCTGTCAGGCATCCCGCCAGGTAACGAAACCTTTCTGGAGAGCGTTTGAAAGTCTGCGCAGATGGGGGAGGCCCTCACTCCGGGGGCACCGGCGAGAGACTTGCCGGACCCACCCTCCAGTTTGAGCAATCAGGCGAACCGGTATCCTGTCACTATCATCTCCCGGGCAGGAATCTGTCTAGATCGACAGGACCGCCTCCTCATCTCCGAGCATATCTATGGCGGCGACGCCGACCGGATAGATCGGTACCAGGGAGGATATGCGTGTATGGCACAGGAGATCGCCATGGAGCCGGGACAGAACCGACCGGATACAGGAATACTGCAACGCCCTGAGAAACGGCTCCGGAAGTCTCGCCGTCGACAATACCCGGGCGGAGGAGCGTTTTGAGCCTCTCTCCCCCCTCTTTTTATACGATCACCTCCAGAAAATGTAGTATACGCATCTGCAGGTCACGGCTCTCTGGATACCGTTTCTGCGGGTGTCTGCACTGGACAGGGTGGGGAAGACGGAGATTGAGCTCGCTTGAGTCATATCTCGATGCACTGCACCAGGGAGTCTTTCAGGTCGTTGTACCGAAGGAACTGGTGACCGAACCGCTTGAACCGGGCTGGAAACGGTCTGCCATCAACGTGCCA
>JAAZGM010000138.1 GCA_012511245.1 Methanomicrobiales archaeon
TCCCGCCCCACTGCAAGTTCGTCGGGTCCGCGACCGGCAAACCATATGGGGGCCGGGCCTACTTCCTCTCGCGCTACCTCGTCCGGGAGACGCCGGGCGGCACCGAGGTGCTTGAGGTGGAGACCGATCCGAACGGGACCGGCCTGATGCGCGATGTCCTCTCCGCCCGGGTGATCGTCTCCGGCGACGACGTCTACCACTACCCCGAGCGCGTGAACGTTCAGGATCGAACGTTCCTGGTGCAGGCGGCGCTCGAATCCGGCTACCGCTGCACCGTCTTCACCGGCCACGGCGAGCAGACCACGTTCGTCCTCGACCCGGACCTCTCGGGATTCCTCCGGGTCCACGTCTACGACATCACCCCGCCCCGCCCCCATCTCTCGGCCACGCTCGGCGATCTCGAGAAGACCGGGCTTTTCGGCGACCTCGAGATCATCTTCGAGCACCACGTCCGGGATATCCGCGAGATCAAGGCCGACGTCTACCCCTGCCGGGCGGCCGGGTTCCCCCGCACCGTCGATGCGGACTCGCTCCGGCCCGGCGATCGGGTTGCAGGATGCCTGACGGCACGGGAACTGCTGCGGGAGCGCCACGGCGAGGGGATTACGGTCGAGAACACCTGCCCGCTTGAGTCTGTGGCGGCCGAACCGTTCATCGCCCGGTGCTGCAGGAGCGAGCGGAGCGGTATCGGGCTCTGGAACGGCCTCTTCGGCGCGATTGTCCACTGGGGCGCGTCGTCGTGGGAGATTGCGGAAGCGGTGCGAGCGGTCGCGACCATGTGGAGGAAGCAGGATGGTGAAGGTAGCGGTCGTTGAGGGCGACGGTATCGGGCACGAGGTCATCCCGGTCGCCCGCGCCGTCCTCGCGGCCGTCCGCCCCGATATCGAGTTCTTCGACGTTGAGGTGGGCTACGGGCTCTGGGAGCGGACCGGGTGCGCCTGCAGTGAGGAGACGATCGCGGGTCTCGGCTCAGCGGACGCCATCCTCTTCGGCGCCGTCACGACGCCGCCCGACCCCGGCTACCGGAGCGTTATGCTGCAGATCCGTCACACGCTCGACCTCTACGCAAACGTCCGCCCGATCCGGGGGGAGGGGGTCGATGTCGTCATCGTGCGGGAGAACACTGAAGGGCTCTACTCCGGCGTCGAGTGGACGGAACCCGATCGCGCCTGCACCGTCCGGGTCGTCTCCCGCCGGGGGAGCGAGCGGATCGCCCGCTACGCCTGCACCCTCGCAAAATCCCGCCGCCACCTCACCGTGGGAAACAAGGCAAACGTCCTGAAGTCGGACTGCCTCTTCGTCGATACCTGCACCCGGGAGGCCGCCCGGGCGGGGGTTCCCTGCACGGCCCGCTACATCGACGCTCTCTCTCTCGACCTCCTGATGCACCCCGACCGCTACGATGTGATCGTGACGACCAACATCTTCGGCGACATCCTCTCCGACGCCGCGGCCTACCTCGTCGGGGGGCTCGGTATGCTCCCGAGCGCAAACATCGGGGAGCGTGCCGCTCTCTTTGAGCCCGTCCACGGGAGCGCTCCCGATATCGCGGGGAGGAATGTTGCAAACCCCGTCGCAGCCATCCGGAGCGCTGCGATGCTCCTCTCACACATCGGCGATCCTGCATCCGCAACGGCGGTTGAGGAGGCCGTCGGGAGGGTGCTCTGTGCAGACATCCGGACACCCGACCTCGGCGGGTCTGCCGGCACCCGGGAGTTCGGGGCGGCGGTGCTCCGGGAGGTCGGGCAGGGGAAGGCCTAAACCGCCTCCCGTCGAAGGATACGTCATGGTGCTGGTAGGATGCCACGTCTCGATCGCGGGCTCGATCGATCTTGCGGTCGGGCGCGCTCTTGATGCGGGCTGCGACACGTTTCAGATCTTCTCACGGAACCCTCGCGGCTGGAAGGCCAAGGACCTCGACCCCGACGTAGCCGGGGCGTTCAGGGCAGCGTTGAGTGAGTCCGGCATCGGGCCGGTCGTCGACCACATGCCCTACCTCCCGAACCCGGCCTCACCCGACGATGCGATCTACGAAAAATCGATCGCGACGCTCGTTATGGAACTCCAGCGATGTGAACTCCTCGGCATCCCCTACCTCGTGACCCACCTCGGGCACCACCGCGGCGCCGGTCTGGCGGCGGGGCAGGAGCGGGTTATCGCCGCTGTCAACCAGGCGCTTGAGGATGCCGGGGATACCGGCGTGACGCTCCTCTTTGAGAACACCGCCGGGGAGAAAAACAGCGTGGGATCGACGTTTTCTGATATTGCCCGGATCATGGAGGGGATCGATGCCGGTGAACGGATCGGGATATGTTTCGATACCTGCCATGCGTTTGCCGCAGGCTATGATCTCCGGACGGCCGAAGGGGTCGCTACGGTGTTTGGGGAACTTGATGACCGGCTCGGCCTTCAACACCTCCGGGTCATCCACCTCAACGACTGCAAAGGTGACCTCGGGAGCGGACTTGATCGGCACGAGCACATCGGGCTTGGCTCCATCGGGGAGGATGGGTTTCGGCATATCCTCCGCCATCCGGTCATCCGCCGTCTCCCTCTCATCTGTGAGACGCCGGTCGATGAGCGGCGGGGTGATGCCGGAAACATTGCAAAGGTCCGCGAACTTGCGGGAACCTGAGTGCTTCCAGGTGCTGTTTCCGGTACGATTGATCTTCGGGTTATGGTGCGGCGGCTTCCGACGCTAACAATATTCCTTGATTTTTATAATAATCTGAAATACACTCTTTCCCCTCCTCTGTCTATGGGTATATATTTATATTAATAGTTCCATCCTGCAACGCGCGAACCCTTATCCTGTGGAATCATGGCGAATCTCTGAAATTCTGCAGGATTTCCGTTTGTGCGTTCTCCGGGACGCTCTGTTTCCCGGCGTGCGTGCAGACACCATCGTATGGGACGAAGGGGGCGTTCTCATCGTGGTGATATATGAATGGCCGAATGGAAAGCACTGATAGTTGTCTGTACCGCCATCGCCGTCGGGCTGCTGGTGTCGCCCGTCATGGCCGGGGGGGGTGCTCCGGGCTCTGTCGTTCCCTTCTGCGTTGCGGAGGGATCGCAGGAGCATCCTGCCATCGGCGGTGATATGGTTGCCTGGGGAGACGGAAGAGACGGGGGGTCGGTCCGGTACTCGGATATCCCGGGCGGTGAAGGACAGAAGGTTGCAGGGGGGGGAACCGGACAGAGGTATCCGTCTGTATCGGGTGATTACATCGTCTGGGAGGAGATCCGGGATACGAACCTGGATATCTGTCTCTTCGAGATATCGAGCGGGAAGACGAGGGTGCTCACCGACGGGCAGGCCGACCGGTGGAAACCCGTCGTCTGTGATGGGTATGTGGCCTGGTACGATGCCCGGGGAGGGAACACGGATATCTGCCTCTATGAGATCGAGACCGGCAACGAGATCTTTCTCTCCTGCTCACCGGTGACCGAGTGGAAGCCTGCGCTCTCGGAGAGGTATGTCGTCTGGGAGGAGAGCACCGGGAACGGTGACATCTGGGTGTATGATATCCAGAGTAAAGAGCGGCACCAGATCACCAGGAACAGCGCCCGCCAGACATACCCGGCGATATCGGGGAGCCGGATCGTCTGGGAGGACTACCGGGGCGGGGTTCCAGCCATCTACCTCTATGATCTCAACAGGCCTGCTGCGGGAGAGCAGAGGATCACCTCCGGCTCCGCCTGGCAGGTCTCCCCGGCGATTGATGGGGATCTTATCGCCTGGGAAGACAAACGGAGCGGGATATGGAATATCTACATCTGCGATCTCTCCCGTGAGATGGGCCGGGAGATGCCGATCTCTCCTTCCGGGACGGAACAGCTCTATCCAGTGGTCAGCGGCGATCTGGTTGTCTGGCAGAACGGTCGCGGTGGGGAAGCAGACGTCTATGCCTTCACCTATTCCCGTGGGACGCCGCCGATAGCGAAGTTCTCGGCAGACCCAACGTCTGGAGAAGCGATGCTCGATGTCCAGTTCACCGATCTCTCGACCGGTGATCCGGGTGCATGGATGTGGGACTTCGGCGACGGGCGCACCTCGCCCTCGCAAGACCCCCGGCACAGCTACGAGACCGCGGGTGACTACACCGTCTCGCTCACGGTGAGCAACAAGTTCGGATCCGATACCACCACAGAGATCGGCTACATCCGTATAGACCCCCTGCCTCCCGCTCTGACTACCACCGCCACTCCTCCTCCGACCTCCACTGCTCCTCCTCCTCCGACCGCTACCGCCATTCCGACCTCCACTGCCACTCCTACTTCCACCCCAACCCAAACTCAGAAACCAGCAGGAAATAGTGGGGGTGGCGGCGGTAGCGGTGGCGGCTCCATCTCCGTCAACCCCGACAGGAACACGTCGAAACCTACCGATACTCCCACCCCCACCCCCACCCCTCGTGAAACCACCCCCGGCCGCCTCTCTACCGACGAGACCGGTCTCGTCGATCAAACCCTCAAGATCCATTCGTCCGACGGCATCGCAGCCCTTATGATCGCGGAAGGCGCCAGGGCGGTCGATACCGCCGGAAACCCGCTCGCTGCGGTGACGCTTGTGCCGCTCAGCCCGGCCGATCTGCCTGCCATACCCGCCACATACACATTTGCCGGGTACGCCTGCACCGCCGGGCCGGAGGGAGCCGCCTTCTCACCGGCGGCGACCCTATCGTTTGACTTCGCAGAAGAACAGTGGAGTACCGTCTACAACGGCAGTACGCAGGGCGGCCTTGTGGTGCAGCGGTATAACCAGTCGAGTAGCGCCTGGGAGGATGTTCCCACCGCTGTCCACCCGGATACCCGGAGTGTCGCGGCGGAGGTTCTGCATTTCAGCACGTATGCGCTCTTTATCACGGAACCCGGGGATGACCGGGCACAGGCGGCCGCCGCCGATGCTGGCCCAGGATTCACGGTCGGGCGGGGGATCCCGAACGCGCACCTTCCCCCGGCCCTGATATCCCTCATCGTCGTGGTGGTTGGTCTCCTCCTCTACCTTCGGAAAGGGGGCAGATGAACCTTTATCAGTGAAAAAAATAGGGGGAGAAGGCTACCTTCTCCGCATCCTTCCTGTAACCAGGAGGAGGAGGGCTGCCCCGGCCGCTGTTGCACCGAACCCTGGCGCCGCCGTCGGAGTGGGCGTTGCCGGAGTGGACGTTGCCGGAACCTCCTCTTCAAGGCCGATCAGCCAGGCGTCGTTGGTGTCCTCGGAGGATGACTGAATCCCTGCAAGGGTATAGCCGCCGGGAACGCTGCACGCCGCAAAAACCCTGGAGTCGGGAAGTGTCAGGTTCCACTGTATCATCCCGTCGGCATCCGTCCCGAGGACGAAGCCCTCCCCGGTCCACCTGATCTCACCCGCGATAAGGTATCCTCCGAACGGCCGCAGGGTGACGGCATGACCGGTGAACCCCTCCATATTCCGGAGCCAGATCTCCTCTCCGCCCGCATCGACAAGGCCGTACCAGTAGTTCCCGGAGTAGACGAACCCTCCATCAGCGGTCTCTTCGAGGTCATAGACGACCGGGGCGTGATAACTCTTATGCCAGACCGTGTTGCCGTCGCTGTCCAGGCGGATCAGGAAGGCATCGCCGACAGTATTGTTGAAGGGCGATGTCGTTCCCCCTATGATATATCCGCCGTCTGCCGTCACCGCTCCTGTGTTTGCGGAGATGCCGGAGAACGTCCGGTTCCAGATTGGAGTACCGCTGCTGTCGGTCTTTATGATGATCGCGGTCACATCGTCCGATGAACCGGACCGGCTCCAGAGCCATCCGATGGCGGCATACCCTCCATCAGGGGTAGCCCGGACGGACGAGACCTTCATCCCCGGCAGAACCTGCCGCCACTCCTCCTTCCCGGCGGTGTCGGTCCTGATCAGGAAAGAACTTCCCTGGTAGATGTAATCTCCATCCCCCACCGTCCTGGTGACGTTGTAGCCGCCGGCGATACACCCGCCATCAGCGGCCGCATCGACGGAGGCGGGTGCCAGATCGGGGAACTCCGCCGTCCATATCTCATCTCCCCGGCCGTCGGTCATCACGAGCAGCAGGTCCTCCTTGCCCCCGCCACCCGCCGCGAGCGTGGAGCCGAGGGCGATGTAACCCCCGTCTGCGGTCGGCGCGATCGCATCAAACTTATTCTCTTTTCCTGGTGCGAACGTCGCGTTCCATGAGATCTCCGGAGAGGTATCGTCGATACCGCCGGAGATCGTCAGTGGTGTATAGGGTTCCCCGACCGCCGAGGCTGCTCCTGCCGGCAATACGGCCGCGATGAGCAACGCCGCCAGGATCATCCCTGCCATCCGGAAATACCGGTAGTTCTTCGTCATGAAATCGATCACTGATACGGTGCAACGTGCAAAAAACGTAGCGGTTCGACCCCGGCAATCCATTAATGAACGTGAACTTCCAATATCTCTAGCACGTGTTGGCGACATTCGACGGAACCTGGGTACGCCTCGGCGGCGAAGGGCGCGCTCTCTACGAGCAGGGGGGGTACGGCAGGCTCGAAGGAACCGGTCTCCGCCTCTCTCCTGAAGAGGCGCTCTACCTCATAGAGAGGAACAAGATCGACGTGAAAGAGTTCGGTTTCGATGCCCTGCTTGCGCTCTTTGCCGGCCAGCCGAACTTCATCCGCAGGTATCTCGTCTACCGCGATATCCGCGAACGGGGGTACGTTATCCAGCCCGGCCCGCAGGATTTTCGTGTCTTTCGCCGCGGCCACAAACCCGGCGCCGGGAAGTCCCGTTACCTGATCCGTGTCCTCTCCGAGCGCGACATCGTCGATTTCGACCGGTTAAGCCAGGATGTTCTCACTGCGGTCAACATGAGGAAACAGTACCTCCTCGCGGTCGTCGACGACGAGGACGAGCTGACTTACTACGAGGTGCGGGTGCAGGATCTTCCCGGGATCGGAGAACCCGTCGGGTGCGCGGCGCCGGTAGAGGCCACGCTCTTTGGGACATATGCCCTCACCCACCTGCCGCCGGGAACCCCGCTCGAGGAGGACTGGTACGGTAAGAGGCTCGATCCCGAACGGCTGCTTCTGCGCCCGGTCGAATCGATCTACCTCATGCGCAAGGGTTGCCTCTCGGTCACGCGGGACGGCGAGGAGATGACCGCAGAGCAGTTCCTCGATGCGGCGGCGGAGAAGGATGTCGAGATCCACGAAAAAGAGCGTGTCTTCTCCGACCTCCGGGAGAAGGGATACATCCCCCGGACGGGCTACAAGTTCGGTCACCACTTCCGCGTCTACTCCGGTAAGAAGAGCCACTCCGAGATGCTCGTCCACGCCGTCCCGTCCGGGACGTCCACGCCGATGAGTGCCGTCTCCCGTTCGGTCAGGCTTGCTCACAGCGTCAAAAAGAAGATGTTGTTTGCCTGCACATACAATAACGATATCAGATACGTCGAATTCGCCCGAATAAAGCTGTGAGCGTCAGTACATGCATCCAGAAGTGAACCCATGGTCGAGTAACCAGACCGTCGATGTAGATCGACTCTTTGCCGAGTTCGGCATCGAACCGATCGGTGAGGTCGCACAGAGGCTTCCCGAAGTACCGCCGTTTATGCAGAGGGGTATCGTCGTCGGGCACCGGGACTACAGCCTGGTGGCCGACGCCATACGGAACCGCACACCGTTTCATGTGCTGACCGGGTTCATGCCCTCGGGCCTCCCGCACCTCGGGCACCTGATGGTCATGAAGGAGGTCGTCTGGCACGTCCGGCAGGGCGGGAACGGCTACGTCGCCATCGCCGACCGGGAGGCGCACGCGGTCCGCGGGATATCGTGGGAGAAGTGCCGCGAGTACGGAAAGGAGTACCTCAAAGCCCTTTACGCACTCGGTTTCGAGGGCACGACCTACTACCAGAGCAAGAACGAGCGTTTGAAAGACCTCGCGTTCGAGGCGTCCACAAAGGTGAACTTCTCGGAACTTGCGGCGATCTACGGATTCGGGCCGGATACCTCGCTTTCCCACGCCGTGAGCGTCATCACTCAGGTTGCCGACATCCTCTTTCCCCAGCTCGATGCCGGCCCCGCACCCACGATCGTCCCGGTCGGCCTCGACCAGGACCCGCACATCCGGCTCACCCGTGATGTGGCCTACAAACTCCGCCTCTTCACGGTCGAGGATCGCGGCGATCACGTCAGCATCCGGTCGAAGAACGCCCCCGAAGAGGCTATCGCGGCCGTGCACCGCGCATTCCCGGGTTCAAAGAAGTATTCCGGTCACGTGGATGTCAGGGGTCTGTCGCGGGATCGGGTGGAGGACGCTGTCAGGAAGATCGAGATCGATCACGGCGGGTTCGGGTTTTACCTCCCCTCGTCGACCTACCACATCTTCATGCCCGGGCTCCAGGGCGGGAAGATGTCGAGCAGCGTGCCTGAGAGTTTGATCGGGTTCTACGAGTCCGACAGTTCGGTCAAGAAGAAGGTCATGGCGGCGATGACCGGCGGGCGGATGACGCTTGAGGAGCAGAAACGGCTCGGGGGAGAACCGGACGCCTGTTCGGTCTACCTCCTCAACCTCTTCCACATGCTCGAGGACGACGTGGAACTCGCCGATCTTCGCCGCCGGTGCGAGGGCGGCGAACTCACCTGCGGGCAGTGCAAAAAAGAGACGCTGGAGCGCGTGCAGGCGTTCCTTCGAGAGTTACGGGACAGGATGGATGCAGTCGAGCATCTTGCCGAGGAAGTGTGACGGTGGAACTGACGCTGAACGAGAAGAGACTCCTGGTTGTTCTGGAGGAGGCAGGGTCGGCCGATGTGGTCGTCCTTGCGGAGAAGATGGATACCCGCCGGGAAGCGGTGGTGCAGTATGCGAACCTTGCCGGTGAGAAAGGGCTTGTGGATGTGGAAAAGCACGTCTCCCGGCGGTATATCCCGACGGAGGAGGGGCGGGCCTACATGGGAAAGGGCCTTCCCGAACGTCAGGTGCTCGAGAGTTTTGAGGGCGAGATCCCGATGCGCGACCTCCAGAGCCATCCGCTTGCTAAGATCGCCATCGGCTGGATGCGTAAAAAAGGCTGGATAGCCATCCGCGACGGGATCGTGCAGAAGACCGATACGACCGCACCCGGGCCCGACGAGGCCGCGTTTGCCCGGCTCACCGAGAGCGGCGCTATCGCCGCCGGCGAAGGAGTGAGCGATCTCGTCAAACGCGGGCTTGCCGTCGAGGAGGAGCGCGTCACCCATACCGTCTCGATCACGCCCCGTGGTCGCGAACTCGTCGCCGGGGGGTTCGACCTCCGGGAAGAGGTGGGAACGCTCACCCGCGAGCAGATCCTCTCTGGCGAGTGGAAAGATCTCCCGCTCCGGCGCTACGACGTGACGAAACTTCCGCGGCGCACCTACCCGGGAAAGACCCATCCCTATCAGCGACTCCTCGACGAGATGCGTCGCATCCTCTTCGATATGGGGTTTGAAGAGATGGCGGGCGGGATCGTCCAGAGTTCGTTCTGGAACTTCGATGCCCTCTTCCAGCCGCAGGACCATCCGGCGCGGGAGATGCAGGACACGTTCTTCCTCGGCGAGCGCTGGCCGCTCCCGGCGGGGTACGAGCGTGTCCGCGATATGCACGAGCACGGCGGCGAGACCTCTTCGACCGGGTGGGGAGGCACCTGGAGCGCTGCAAAGGCCGAGCAATGCGTTCTTCGGACGCACACGACGAGCCTCTCGATCCAGCACCTTGCAGGGCACCTGAAGCCGCCGGTGAAGGCGTTCTGCATCGGCCGGGTCTACCGACGGGAGGCGATCGATCCCACCCACCTCGCGGAGTTCGAGCAGCTCGAGGGGATCGTCATGGACGAAGGGGTGAACTTCCGCCATCTCCTCGGATTTTTAAAGGAGTTCTACGGCAATATGGGCTTTGAGAAGGTCCGGTTCCGTCCTGGCTACTTCCCCTATACCGAACCCTCCGTTGAGCCGGAGGTCTACGTCGACGGGCTCGGATGGGTGGAACTTGGCGGGGCGGGCATCTTCCGTCAGGAAGTGACCGCGCCCTTCGGGATCGAGCACCCTGTCCTCGCGTGGGGCCTCGGGATCAGCCGGGTGGCGATGCTCCAACTGGGGCTCCGGGATCTCCGCCAGCTCTACAAGAGCGATGTCGAGTGGGTCAGAGAGACGCCGACCTACAGCGGGAGGCGGTGAACATGGCGATCATAACATTACCCTACCGATACCTGGAGCGGTTGACCGAGACCGACCGACAGACGATCATCGACCGCGTTCCGATGATCGGGGCCGACATCGAACGGATCGAGGAAGACCACGTGGACGTCGAGTTCTTCCCCGACCGGCCGGACCTCTACTCGCCTGAGGGTGTTGCCCGGGCGATGCGGGGTTTCCTCGGCATCGAAGAGGGGTTGCCTGTTTACGGCGTCTGCCCCTCCGGCATCACCTTCTCGGTGGACCCCGGCCTTGCGGGCATCCGGCCTCATCTCGCCTCGGCGGTGATCCGGAACGTCGACCTCGACGAAGAGGCGATCGGAAGCCTGATGGCCCTCCAGGAGGCCCTCCACTGGGCGGTCGGGCGCGGACGGGGCAAGGTTGCGATCGGCGTCCACAATCTGGATGCGGTCACGCCGCCCTTCCGCTACATCGCCTCCCCCCGGGAGAGGTCGTTCGTCCCGCTGGACTTCGAGCGGGAGATGACGATGGAGGAGATCCTCACCGACCACCCGAAGGGCCGGGACTATGCCCGCCTGGTGGAGAACTTCGATAAATTCCCGCTCATCGTCGATGCCGACGATCAGGTGCTCTCGTTCCCGCCGATCATCAACGGCGAGCTGACAAAGGTCACGACGGCGACGAAGAACATCCTGCTCGACTGCACCGGCACCGATAAGCGTGCGGTGATGATAGCGACAAACATCATCTGCACGGCACTTGCCGAGGCCGGGGCGACGATCGAGAGCGTCACCGTCGAGGGCGAAGAGGTGCCGACGCTTGCCCCTGCGGAGCGTGTCGTCGCGGTTGCGGAGTGTGCATCCCTCCTCGGCCTCTCCCTCACGGCCGATGAGATGGTGCGTCTCCTCCGCCGGATGCGCTTTGGTGCCGAGCCCGATGGAGACTCGCGGGTCAGGGTGCTCGTTCCCTGCTACCGTTCGGACATCCTCCACGACTGGGACGTCTTTGAGGATGCAGCGATCGCCTACGGCTTTGAGAACTTCGATGCCGCCCTCCCGGCGACCTCCACGGTCGCAAAAGAGCACCCGACCACCACGATCGCGCGAGCCGTCCGGTCGGTGATGGTGGGCCAGGGATACATCGAGGTGATGCCGTTCACCCTCACGAACGAGCGGGTGCTGTACGCGAACATGCGGCGGGAGCCCGCCCCTGAGACCCTGCATCTGCTCCACCCGATCAGCGAGGAGCAGACGGTGGTCCGGACCGATCTCCTCCCGCTCCTCATGGAGATGCTCCTTGCAAACAAACACCGCGAACTCCCGCAGAGGCTCTTTACGGTGGGCGACGTGGTCGAAGACTGCGCCACCTTCCAGAAGGTCGCAACGGTGAGCATCCACCCGTCGGCGGACTTCTCGGAAGCCTACGCGGCGGCAGACGTCCTCTGTCGGGAGCTCACGCTCCCCTATACCGTCGTTGAATCGGCCGATCCGGCGTTCCTCGATGGCCGCCGTGGCGACATCGTCGTCGATGGAAGGATAGTTGGAGTGTTCGGGGAGATCCACCCCGCCGTTCTCAGGGCGTTCGACCTCGAGCACCCGGTCGCAGCGCTCGCGCTCGATCTCAGAGCCGTACCGGGATACCCCGCTCCGCCAGGTACTCCTTGACCTCACGGACGGTGAACTCGCCGTAGTGAAAGACGCTTGCCGCAAGGCAGGCGTCGGCTTTTCCTTCTGCAAACCCTTCGTAGAAGTCTTCGAGCGTCCCGACACCGCCGCTCGCGACGACCGGAATCCCGACCGCTTCCGCAACAGCTCTTGTTACCGGGATATCGAACCCCTCCTTCGTCCCGTCGGTCTCCATGCTGGTGAGGAGGATCTCGCCCGCTCCACGCTCTTCAGCATTTTTTGCCCAGAGAACGGCGTCAAGTCCCGTCCCCCGGTTTCCACCGTGGGTCACGACCTCGTACCAGCACTCCCGCCCGTCAGCAAGGGTGATAGAGGTCTTTCCCGGCGTTGCGTCGTAGTTTCGCCGGACATCGACGGCGACGACGATCGCCGGGGTGCCGAACCGTTCCGCTCCGCGTGATATCAGGTTCGGATCCCCGACGGCGCTTGAGTTGATACTCACCTTATCCGCGCCTGCTCCGAGGATTCGCTCCATATCGGCGATCGTCCGGATGCCGCCGCCGACGGTGAACGGGATGGAGAGCTCGGCCGCCGCCCGCTGCACGACATCGACGATCGTTCCCCGGTCCTCCCCGGTCGCGGCGATGTCGAGGAAGACCACCTCGTCCGCACCCTGCTCGTTGTAGCGCCGGGCAAGTTCCACGGGATCCCCTGCGTCCCGTATATCGGTGAAATGCGTGCCCTTGACCACCCGCCCGTCCTTGAGGTCCAGGCAGGGGATGATCCGCCTTGTCAAAACCATGGGTGTATAATTGGGGGGCAATGGGAGATGAGGATTTCTCCTGTTCTGCTCGTCCCCGTCGCATCCCTCACGTTTAAGTAATCACGAGCGATACATTTACAGACAAACCGGAGGATATCCGGGCGGGATAACCGGTCTGGTGGTTTTTATGGAGTCTGGAGACCTGAAAATTGAGTGGGCCCGGCAGTATATGCCGGTGCTCTCGTCCATTCGGAAGCGTTTTGTCGAGGAGAAACCGTTTGCCGACATGACTATCGGCATGGCCCTGCACGTTGAGGCAAAGACCGCGGTGCTGGTCGAGACCCTTGCAGCAGGCGGGGCCGAGGTGCATATCACAGGGTGCAACCCCCTCTCGACCCAGGATGACGTCTCGATGGCACTCGACACCCGGGAACGGGTTCACTCCTACGCCCGGCGGGGAGCAAGCGTCGAGGATTACTACGCGGCCATTGACCGGGTGCTCGACGCCCACCCTGCAATCACCATCGACGACGGCATGGACCTGATCTACCGCATCCATACCGAGCGACAGGACGTGCTCGATGCGGTCGTCGGCGGGTGCGAGGAGACCACGACCGGCATCCATCGGCTCCGCGCGATGGCGCAGGAAGGAGCACTCAAGTTCCCGGTCATCGCCGTCAACGACACCCCGA
>JAAZGM010000139.1 GCA_012511245.1 Methanomicrobiales archaeon
CCTCGGCCACCCTCCAGGCCGGGCGGTACTGGGCCATGACGTTCACGTAGGAGTCGCGAGATATCTCTTCCGCGATGAATTTCATGACGGTATCGCTGCCGGCAAGGTTCTCCGGGAGCACCAGGTGCCTGATGATCATCCCCCGCACCGCAACGCCGTCGGCGCCGACGACGAGATCCCCGACCTGCCGGTGCATCTCTCTGAGCGCAGCCTGCATGCAGCCGGTGTAGCCGGGAGCATGGGAGAGTTCCAGCGCCACATCATCCCGCCCGTACTTCGCGTCCGGCATATAGATATCGATGACCCCATCGAGAAGCCGGAGGGTCTCGACGGAATCGTAGCCGCCGCTGTTGTAGACCAGCGGGATGTTGAGGCCGCGGGGAGCGGCAAGGGCGACCGCACGGAGGATCTGGGGGGCGACGTGGGAGGGGGAGACGAGGTTGATGTTGTGGCACCCGCGCTCCTGCAGGTGGAGCATGACCTCCGCGAGATCCTCGCACGGGACTGCGTAACCGACCCCGCACTGGCTGATCTCAAAATTCTGGCAGAACTCACACCGCATGTTGCAGCCCGAGAAGAAGATCGTTCCCGAACCCCGCCTCCCGACGAGCGGAGGCTCCTCGCCAAAATGCGGGCTGTAACTCGACACCCGGGGGAGGAGACCGGTCCGGCAGAACCCTTCCTCACCCTCGATGCGGTTCACGTGGCACTCCTGCGGGCATATGGTGCAGTCGCGGAGCACCTCATATGCTCGCTGTACCCGCTCCTCCAGTTCACCGCTCCGGGAGAGGTGCACGTATCCGGGCAGCCGGGATCGTTCCGCTTCGACCATGATCATCCCTGGGTGCTGATGAGAAGAAAGTTTGCCCCGCCATCGATCGCGGGGTAACGAGCGCATATGATAATGCCTGCAAGGAGGGGCATTTTGTTCTTTGACCGGGGTATCCCGGGCATTTGATGCGATTCGCCCCCACACAGCAGAGAACCCTCATTCCTGATCTATCCGCCTGTTATCCCCGGTACCAGTGCGTCTGCATCGAATAATTTTGAATATATTTATCTACTTCGTAAGGAACCTATCATCGTATGCCTTATGATCCATACCGCCGCCGGAGATTCCCTTTTGGTATGGTAATCGTTCTCCTTATCATCATCATCGGCGTCGTTGTCATCTGGGGCGAAGAGATCTCGTCGTCAGCAGGAACGGCGCTCACCGGGACGCTTGAGGCATCAGGTTTCGGTTCACCGGAGATCTCCAGCGAAACACTGGAACAAGGACCAAAAACAATAAGTTACCAGTATGTCCTCCGCGGCAGGCCGGGATCGATCCGGTTTGATGCCCACCGGGGGGTCAACGACTACCTCGCCACAAAATACCCCTCCTCATTTCGCGATGAACGCGACTACTGGCTCCAGTTTACCGACGAACCCATCCAGGATCGCTACCTGAAGCAGCTGGCCGCAACCATCCGCGCTGCCGAACCTGAACCCGACAACCAGGCGCGCGCCGCGATCAGCATGGTGCAGAAGATTCCCTACAAAAGCTACTCATTCGATACGGCGGCCAAATATCCCTACCATGTTCTCTACCACCAGAACGGGGATTGCGACGAGAAAGCGCTCCTGCTCGCATACCTCCTCCGCGAACTGGGGTACGGCACTGCAGTTCTCCTGTTCGAGGAGGAGACTCACATGGCCGCAGGCATCAGGGCTCCCGATCAGTACTGTTACCGGGACACGGGGTATGCGTTCATCGAGACCACGATGCCCTCCATCCCGACCTATGCAGGAGGAAAATATGGAGCATCCGGGAAAGAATTAACGTCAAAACCGAAGGTCTTTGTCATAGGGGAAGGCGACTCGTTCGAGAGCATCTGGCGGGAGCATGCCGATGCTGCCAGGTGGAACGAGATCCAGGGTATGGGCACCACACTGGACCCATACTGGTACGGGCATTACCGGAATCTTGCGCAGACGTACGGGATTGACTACGGTGAATAAGGCCAGACACGGCA
>JAAZGM010000140.1 GCA_012511245.1 Methanomicrobiales archaeon
ACCGACCGGGTGATCGCGAACCGGACGAACCCTTCGCCGTTTGTGCCGAACCCGACGCCGGGTGTCGCGACGATCCCGGTCTCATCAAGGAGTTTTGCGGCGAACGCCATGCTGTCGTCGACCGGCGCCCAGACGTAGAAGGTGGCCTTCGGCGCCGTGACGTCGAGGCCGATCTCGGTGAGTCCAGCGACGAGGACGTCGCGACGTTCCTGATAGATCGAGCAGGCCTCCCGGACGCAGTCCTGGGGACCGGTCAGCGCCGCGATCGCCGCGTGCTGGATGGCGTCGAATGCGCCAGAATCGACGTTCGTCTTGACCCGGCCGAGTCCGGCAATGATATCGGGGTTCCCGCAGGCCATGCCGATCCGCCACCCGGTCATGTTGTAGGTCTTTGAGAGAGAGTGCATCTCGATACCGACCTCCATAGCGCCGTCGGCCTCGAGGAACGAGGGTGCCTTGTAGCCGTCGAAGGTGATCTCGGAGTAGGCGTTGTCGTGGACGACGACGATGTTGTGCTCCCGCGCGAACTCGACGACCTCCGTAAAGAACGATAAGGGTGCTACCGCTGCCGTCGGGTTGTTTGGGTAGTTGATGAAGATCAACTTCGCCTGTTTCACGACATCGGCGGGGATATCCTCGAGGACCGGGAGGAAGTCGTTCTCGGCGCGGATGGGGAGTTCGTGGACTTTCCCCTCGGCAAAGAGGGTGGATGTCTTGTAGACCGGATATCCCGGGTCAGCGGCAAGGACGGCCTCTCCGGGGTTGACGAATGCCTCGGCGATGTGCGCGATGCCTTCTTTTGAACCGATGAGCGCAAGGGTCTCCTTCTTTGCGTCGAGGTCGACACCGAACCTGCCCCGGTACCACTCCGCCACGGCCTCGCGGTAGGCAAGCATCCCGGCGTACGATGGGTAGTGGTGGTTCTTCGGGTCACGGGCCGCGGTGCAGAGCGCTTCCACGATATGCGGCGGGGTGGGGAGATCCGGGTCGCCGACCCCGAGGTCGATGACGTCGACGCCCTGGCGCCGTTTCTCATCTTTCATATCGTCAATGCGCGCAAAAAGGTATGGGGGAAGGTGATCCATCCGTCTCGAATACATCACCACGTATTGCGCGCGAGAACCTATGTATCTTCTCACTCGCGTTTCCATACCCCTGGCCGCACCCCGACCGGCAATGCTGATACGTTCCCGTGACGAACGCTGTACCCGGACATGAACGACCATGCAGGGCGTCCCGTGTACATGGATCACGCGGCGACGACATTCATGAAACCCGAGGTTGTCGCGGCGATGGCCCCGTACCTCTCAGAGCACTATGGCAACCCTTCATCCCTCTACCGGTTCTCCCGCGAGTCCCGACGGGGCGTTGAGAGTGCACGGGAGCGAGTGGCGGCGGCGATCGGCGCGAACCCCGCGGAAGTCTTCTTCACCGCGGGGGGCACGGAGGCCGACAACTGGGCGATCAAAGGTGTCGCTTTCGCGAACCGGGGACGCGGCAACCACATCGTCACCTCCGCGATCGAGCACCACGCTGTTCTTCATACCTGCGAGTGGCTCGAACGGCAGGGGTTCTCGGTCACCTATCTCCCTGTCGACGGGTTCGGGCGGGTCGACCCGGAGCAGGTCGAGGAAGCGATCACCGATGAGACGATCCTCGTCTCGGTGATGGC
>JAAZGM010000020.1 GCA_012511245.1 Methanomicrobiales archaeon
AGCCGGGATAGTCTAGTCCGGGAAGGCGGTGGCCTTGAAAGCCACTGGTGCCTGGCACCTCGGGAGTTCAAATCTCCCTCCCGGCGTCCTCAGTCTGGTTCAGATCTCTGTTCTTATGGTCCAGCATGCGGAACGCTGGTTCTCCCGCCTCATTCCTCCTTGATCCAGCCCTCGCGCAGCCACCGTTCATACCCGTCCGTCCGCCAGTCCCGGTTCGCCCGCACGATATGGGCGAAGTGCTTCCGGTTCTCTGCCATTCGGGCATCCTGATCGGGATAACGCGGCTGTTCGTTGATGGCAAGGGCGAGCCGTCGCCCGAGATCGCGTGCCGCAGGTTCCACCCGGTCGAGCGCCTCCGGATCGCTATCAGGTGCAACACTCATCCCCCCGATCGTCGTCACCCCGAGGTAATTGAGCACGCGATTGAGGTAATCCACGACCGCATCGCCCCCCGAGACCCGGGTGGTCACGATGCTGCAACCATATTTTCCGGCAAAGTCCTGGTAGCGCATCGCGTCCGCCAGCCGGTCGATGAAGACCTTCATCTGCCCGCTGACATTGTCGACGTAGACCGGCGAGGCGAGCACCAGCCCGTCGGCATCCTGCATACGGTCATACGCGATGGAGTAGCCATCAGGGAAGATACATGTCCCATCAAGGCTGCAGCTCTCGCAGGCGGTGCAGGGGGTGATCTGCAGATCGGCGATATCGATGAGGTCGATCTCGGCACCTGCCTCCTCTGCCCCGGCAAGCACAAACTGCACAAGTTTTCTTGTCCTGCTCCGCGCCCCCCGCGGACTTCCTACAACTGCGGTTATCTTCATTCTTCTCATCACTTCAGGAGAAAGCGTTGGCGAGGGTGCGAGATAATTGTTTAGAACCTGGAAGGCCGTTCCCTTTGTGAGGCGGTGCGCGAACGTATGGAAGATGGTTGGTGATCCCGGCCTATGCAGGTGATCGCCAGAATCGTTTGGGTTCGTGAAAAGTCCCGTACAGTGGACTGTGGGGGATATCGCCATGCACTGCCCCCGCCCCAAAGGGGCGGGGGAGGAGGCCGAAGGCCGGGTGGGGTTGTAGACATCAGCCCCTCCCCCTGTGGCGATAGCCGACGGAGATCTGTGGATGGGTAGTCGCCTGCGGCACAAGAGAAACCGGAAGAGGGCCGTAGGAGTTACCCATGGCAGATCCCGCGGGGATTCTCAAAAAATGTTAGAGGATCTTCTCCCCGGCCTTCGGTCCGGGCGTGCACTCGTAGACCTCCCGGATCTTCACGATGAGGAGGTTCTTTGCCGGTGCCTGTGCCATCTTCGACCGAACGGTAAACTGCATCTTCTCAAACTCCGGACCGCTCGACCGGATCTCAACGTCGCCCTTGATCTGGAAGCAGCCCTTCGTCTCAGGCCCCCAGATGTAGATGGAGACCTTCGGGTTCTCCTGGATATTTGCAAGCGTCTTCTTCATGAAGTTGTCCGCGATCCAGATCGTCTCGTCGTCGACGATCTCGACGAACCCGATCGGCACCACGTTCGGCCAGCCTTCTTTCGAGGCTGTGGCGACCGGGAAGGCCTTCATCGTCCGAAACGCCGTCTTCATCTCTTCAGTAAGTGCAACCATCGTTCTTCACCAATACTTTCTCTGAACTACATATTTATATAGTAATTTGTTAGAGAACTGTA
>JAAZGM010000141.1 GCA_012511245.1 Methanomicrobiales archaeon
CGCTGCAGGATAGGGAGGAGGGTGTCAAGATCGCCGCTGCGCGATCGCTTGGCTACATCGGGGATCTCCGTGCCATAGAACCGCTGGTCATGGCACTCCACGATGTGGACGACCGGGTCAGGTATGCCGCACTCGAGGCGCTGAAAGACCCGGGCGATACGGTGCGCGGCCACCTGATCGGTGCCCTGCGCTCAGGGGACGAGACGTTCCGGGAGGGTGTCGCAGAAGCGCTGGATGCAGGCGGCTGGACACCGGAGACCAGCGTAGAACAGGCGCTCTACCTCATGGCACAGGGGAGGTGGGCTGAGGTGGAGCAGATCGGTGCCGACGCCCTGCCGGTGCTTGTAGAGGCTCTCTCCGATCCGCTGATCGAGGTGCGGGCGAACGCCGTCCGAACGATCGACCGACTCGGAGGAGAGGAAGCCGTCGCTCCGCTCATCCGGGCACTCAAGGACGATGCGCTCATGGTCAGAAAACGGGCGGAATGGGCATTGATCCGTATAGGCGGGACAGCCATCCCGGCACTCGAGCAGGCGTTCGAGGAAGAGGAGCAGCCGAAGGCCCGGGAGGCGCTGCAGCAGATCATCAAGGGGATCCGCATGAGCGGGATGGAGAAAAGTTAGGGAATCCGCCCTGCCTCTCTCCAGTAGTCGTACTCGTGGTGCCAGCGATCCTTGTTTGCCGTGATCAGCGCCCGCATCCGTTCGAGCATCTCGGCGTGGCGCCTCTCCTGATCGGGATAGGTCTCCTTCTTCTCGATGGCCTGTACGAGACGTTTCCCCAGTTCGTAGGCTCTCCCCTCCGCAGGCACGATCGCCTCCGGGTCGCCGCCGAGGACCACGTCGATGCCGCCAACGGTGTTTGCGCCGAGTGTCTGGAGGACGCCGCTGAGGTAATCCACGACCTCATCCGCCCCGGAACCGCCCGCCGTAGAGACGGCGCACCCGTACTTCCCGATGAATGCCTGGCAGTGGATGGCGTCCGCCATCCGGTCGAGCATCGTCTTTATCTGGGCGGTGACCGAGTCGATGTAGTTCGGCGAGCCGAGGACGATCCCGTCGCAGTCAAGCATCTTCTGGTAGAGTTCGGCAAAATCGTCTTTCCTGGTACATGTTCCACGTTCGTAGCAGACCGTGCAGCCGATACAGTAATCGATCCGGAGTTTCGTGACATCCACGAGTTCCACCTCCGCCCCGGCGCTCTTCGCCCCGTCGAGAACTCCCTGAACAAGCCGGAGTGTCTGGCTCCTTGAACCGCGGGGGCTCCCATTGATCCCGAGTATCTTCATTGCATCCCTATTTCGTCTTTTAACCTGTATTCGGATGACATTTCCCCACAACCCTATGGAATATCGTGTGTGACATCGATCTCAATGTGGTACTGTCGGTCACAATCCCCGGGGAGCGAGTCGAGAGTGTACCCCTTCATCTCACCTGCCTGGAACGAGGTAGCAAACCGGGTCTCGGTCGCCCGGATCATAGTGTTCTCGTCGTCGATGAGCATGAACCGGATGACGACGTTTTTTGCAGGGCCGTCGCCGGTGTTGGTCACAGTTCCCGATGCAACCCAGTAGCAGGACCCATCGGTACGCATATGCTTCTCGGGCGTGGTGGCACTGACCGTGAACGACGGTTGCGGCCCGGCGGCTACGTAGGTGGTATAGGCAGGGATGACCGCCTCCGGTGTCGTGGTCGGGGTCTCCAGCTCCACGGAACTCCCCATGCAACCTGCCGTGACAGTGGCGCTGAGGAGGCAGCCGAGAAGGATAAGAATTGCAAGACTCCTTCCCGGGAGAGAGTCTTTCTCCATGATGGTTCATCGACCGGCGGGTATATAATGGATATGAAACCGCATCCGGGACGGGGAACGATTTATCTGCTCTCCGGGCAAGGGCAGACAGGAACCGGGAGTGTGACTGATGATCAGGGAGATGAAAGAGTCCGCCGGAACGGTGACGGTCTTCAACGCCGTGACCGGAGAGGTTGAAGAGGTCGA
>JAAZGM010000142.1 GCA_012511245.1 Methanomicrobiales archaeon
GCGAGCTGCTGGACAGATAAGCATTTTTTACGTGCGGGCAAATATGATGAATATGAAAGTACTCGTTGTAGGTGGTGGTGGCAGGGAGCATGCGATCACCAGGGCGCTTTCCTGCAACAGTGACACGAAGATCTTTTCTGTCATGGCACGCAAGAACCCGGGGATCGCCCGTCTCTCGAAGCGGGTGCTCCTTGAAGATGAGACTGATATCGATAAGATAATACCTTTTGCTACCGGGTGCGGGGTTGATGCTGCGGTCATCGGACCTGAGGCCCCTCTTGAGGCGGGCATCGTCGATCATCTCGAGGCGGCGGGGATCCCTTGCATGGGCCCAACACGTGCTGCGGCCCGGATCGAGACGGACAAGGCGTTCTGCCGCCGTCTGATGGAGCAGCACGGGATCGCGGGGTGCCCGGAATACCGGGTCTGCCGTGACCCGGAGGAGGCACAGCGGTTCATCGAGTCGTACGGCGGCGATCTCGCGATCAAACCGATCGGACTCACCGGCGGGAAGGGCGTGCGGATCATGGGGGAACACGTCGATGCGGCAGGAGCGGTCAGGTATGTCCAGGAACTCGGGGGAGATGTCGTCCTGGAGGAACGTCTTATCGGGGAGGAATTCACCCTCCAGGCGTTCGTCGACGGTAAGCATCTGGTCCCCATGCCGCTCGTGCAGGATCATAAGCGCGCGTATGAAGGGGATGTGGGGCCGAACACCGGCGGCATGGGTTCGTATTCCATGGAGGATCACATGCTCCCCTTCGTCTCCTGCGAGGACTATGCGAAGGCCCTCCGGATCATGGAGGATACGATCGCAGCCATGCAGGCCGAAGGGACACCCTATCGCGGGGTCCTCTATGGTCAGTTCATGAACACCCACGACGGTCCGAAGGTCATCGAGTTCAACGCCCGCTTTGGTGACCCGGAAGCCATGAACGTCCTCTCGCTCCTGGAATCAGACTTCACCACGATCGTCGGCCACATCATCGAAGGCGACCTTGCACCGTCACACGTCCGGTTTGCGAACAGGGCGACGGTCTGCAAGTATGTTGTCCCCGAAGGCTACCCGGATGCGCCGGTGGCCGGCAGCCCTCTCGTTCTCGGCGATTATGGGGACGCCCTGCTGTACTACGCAAACGTCGAGGAGCAGGATGGAAGGCTTCAGACCCTGACATCGCGAACGCTTGCGTTCATCGGGATGGGGGAGACGCTTGAGGAAGCTGAAGCAACAGCCGAGAAGGCAGCGTCTTCTGTCTCAGGGAATGTCTTCCATCGCAGGGATATCGGCACCTCGGAAGTCCTTGAACGGCGGTGCCGGCACATGAGGGAGATTATTACATGAAGAAAGATTTTCTCTCGATTCTCGATATCGAGGGGTATGAACTCGAGAACATCGTCGTCGATGCAGTACACCTGAAGAGGCTGAAATCTGCAGGAACCGCGCATGAATTCCTGAAGGGCAGGAACCTCGGGATGATCTTTGAGAAAGCGTCCACTCGCACGCGGGTCTCGTTCGAGGCGGGGATGACCGATCTCGGCGGCCACGCGCTCTTCTTAAACCCTGCAGACCTGCAGCTCGGGCGGGGCGAGGAGATCAGGGATACAGCACGGGCACTTGCCCGTTACGTCGATGCGATGATGATCCGCGCCTACAGCCACGCCCATGTCGAGGAGTTCGCGCGTTACGCAAGAGTCCCGGTCGTCAACGGCTTATCCGACCACCAGCATCCCTGCCAGGTGCTGGCCGACATCATGACCTTGAGCGAGCGGTTCGGTGACCTGCATGGTCTGAAACTTGCGTGGGTCGGGGACGGCAACAACGTCTGCAACTCATGGATCCTCTCCACCGCCCTGACCGGGATGGAGATTGCGGTCGCGAGCCCGCCGCGCTACCGGCCAAAAGACGAGATCGTCGACCAGGCTCTGGCGGCGGGGGGAAA
>JAAZGM010000143.1 GCA_012511245.1 Methanomicrobiales archaeon
GCTCTTGCCTACTTCTGGTACTCAACGGTCGCCGAAGGCACGGCGCTCGCTACCATAACCGGCATCGGGGACAGGATATGGAATACCCTCTTCATAGGTACATTCGACCCGAAAACCGCCCAGGGGATGCATATCCTCACCAGTCAGTCGGTGACACCCCTGCACAGCCTTGCGAAGGTCATCCATATCGTCACCCAGGGACTCATCGCCGTGGGGTTGCTTGCGACCCTCAGAAAACGTGAACGATGGCGTATTTCGCCCGAGTATCTCGCCATATCCCTCGTCTTCCTGCTCGTCAACATAGCCGCCATCGCCGTCCCGTTCTTCGCAAGCTCGCTCAACACCAGCAGGCTCTACCATATCACCCTGATCTTCCTTGCTCCGTTTGCCATCATCGGTGGCATAGCACTGTACGAGAGGTTGACCGGGTGGATACACTCCGCCAGGGATGCCCCGTTCATGGGAACGGCATACCAGGCACTATCGGCCTTCTTTGTCATATTCTTCCTCTTCAACAGCGGATTCCTCTACCAGGTCATGAACGACGACCCGACATCGATGGCGCTCGACACGGGTGGCGATAAACCGGTCTTCAACGATAAGGAAGTGCAGGGAGCAGCATGGCTCTTTTCAGAGGGGAATAAACGACCGATCTACGTCGACGGCACACGCTGGTGGCTCTTGCAGGGGTTCAGCCCGGATACCCAACGATACGTTCCAGCAGATGCATCGCTGCTGGAACCCAACTCCTACCTCTACTTTGGCACGTACAACCTTGTTCGGGAGAGCATCAGGGTTGAGGCACAGGAGCACGCGGCCACCACGGCAACATACACGGGTGCCGATGGATTCATCCAGGAACACCACAGGGTCTACGACAACGCCGGTTCTGCCATCTACTACCGTTGAAGAACCGGTTCCCGGGGTGTGGGTGAGGCTACAACCATCTTTTCTGCTTCAGGATCAGGCCGACGAGGAGCGTTCCCGCCGCATACGTGGCAAACCACGCATAGCCCATACCGATGAGGCCGAACCGATTCATGAGCGCGTAACCAAGGCCGAGCAGGGCGATGCTGATAAAGCCGCTGAGGATTACGAGGCTCCGGATATCGTTCCTGACCTTTGCGATGGATATGAACGTCTGGCAGATGGAGACGAAGAGGGCGGATGCAGCAAGCACACGGAGCAGGGCAATCCCTTCTACGTAATCCTTGCCGATCAGGCTGAGAACCTGATCGCCGAAGAGCGAGAGAACGATGATGGCAGGTATGAGCAGGGCGAACATGCTCGCGAGCGTCCGGAAAACACTCCTCTTCATCTCTCCACCATGGCTCCCCTCGACAAAGAGCGAGGTCGTGAACGCATACGGGATCATGAAGAGGACCGAGACGATCGCGTACGTGATGTAGTAGTTGGCGGTGCTCTCCGCACCGAGAACGTTGAGCACCATGACCGGGATGACCATGTTAGGTGCAGACATCAGTATCCCGGCAATATATGCGCCGGCGGAGAACTGCCATGCATCCCGCAGAAAAACCCGGTCGACGCACGGTGTCGGCCGGACAGAGCACCGTGAAAGGAGGATGAGAGCCAGGACAAGGCCAAGGATGAACGAGAGGCCGAAGGCGCCGAAGATGCCCATCGCCCCGAGGGAGACCAGGGGGATGAGAAAGAGGATCCGTATCCCGTAGAGCAGGTTCAGGGCGAAGTAGTGCTCGGACTTTCGCAGGGCATTGAACGCGCCTTCAAAGACCCAGGTGATGGAGTAAGCCCCGAGAATGACGAGGTAGAACGGTGCAATCGACCTGACGACTGCAAGTTCGGGAGCGAGAAGATCGACCGCGCCGATGAAGACCAGGCCCGCACCGAGCGCAACCACCGTCGGAACGATGACCGCGGTTCCGAGCACCCGGTTCTTGTCACGGGTCGGAAAGAACCGGATCACCGACTGGTCCAGACCGAGGCGGGATATAAGGATGAGGAGGCCCATCGACGACATCAAGGCAGTTGCAATACCAACGTCCGCCTGCGAGTAGAGCCGGGCAGCAATCATCCAGAAGAAAAACCCGAACCCCGCTGCAGCGAACGAAGAAGCCATGATAAAGAATGAATTCCGGATAAGCGGCTGCTCCAGATGCTGCCTGACTTCGCTGAAGTTTTTTGGGAACGCTACTGCCATTCGGTCGCCGGTATCGGCCGGCACCTATATAGATGTATCCACCACC
>JAAZGM010000144.1 GCA_012511245.1 Methanomicrobiales archaeon
TAAGACCCGTCCACACGCCCGGATACCCCCACGCATCCTCGACCAGGATAACGAGCGCCGCTACCGCCGCCGAGGCGACCAGCGCCGCGACGAGCAACTGGTTGTGGTGGCGATGCCACCATCCGGGTACGGTTGAGGAAATCCCATCCTGTCTGCCCGGCGCCGCGGTCGTTCCCAGCCGAATTGTGAGATCCGACTGTGTCGAACTCCTCATGGGGCACCAGCCCATAAGCCTCTGTATCGCCCCGGTGACCTTCAGGATCATGCGCACTCACCCTCCGCGGCCATATCCAGGGTATACATCGATCCCTTCTCTGCGATCAGGGTTGTGCAGTGTCCCCGCTCCCAGAAGAGCGTAATGCCGTATGTAGCCCAACCGACCAGGCTCAGCCCCAGCATGATCCCGAGGATCTGACCTACCATGCCGTTTTGAACAAGGTACGCCAGAACGACGACGAGGATGATGAAAGCCACCGGTACACTCAGATCCCGGATGATGCGTAATCTCCGGCCCATGTTCTCCCTGCGGAACTCGCCGGCGGTAACCCGCGCATACTGTTTTTTGTGACTGAAAAAGAAACCGATGGCCCATCCCACTCCGAAACCAGGGCCCCCCAACATAGCCCAATACTTCGGCGTCTCCTCGATCAGAAGGAAGAGTATCATCGTCGCTGCCGATGCGATCAGCGCCGCGACGAGGATCTGGTTGTGGTAGCGGTTCCACCACCCGGGTTCGACCCGGAGTGCCCCCTCCCGCCCGCCCGGTGCCGCGGCCGCCGCATGCTGCACCGGGCGATCCATCCGTACCGACCCCGTCATCGGGCACCATCCGAGATACGCCCGTATCGTCTCCAGGAGCGCCATCATACCATCTCCCGGAGTTTCATAAAGAGTTCGTCGGCCAGCCGGGTCGGGTCGTCTGTCTTCTCAAGCGCGATCCCCAGTTCGTCCGCATAACCCCAGAGGAGCTCGATGCACCGGGCATACCGGGGGCATGTGCCGCAGTCGCCTTCATGCTCGTACCAGACCTGTACGCCGTGATCTGCCGATACAAAGACGATTGCACCTGCATCGAACGGAACCGATCGCCCGAAGAGAACGCCGATCTCCGCGTTCAGGCGCTCCACCTCGATCTGGTTCGCCTGCGCCATCGCTAAAAGTGTCTCCTCGACCCTCCGGTCCATGGCGATCAGTGCCTTCGAGACCGCCTGGCGGGATATGCTGAAGCGGTCCGCGATCTGGATGTTGGGGAGGCCGCTTCGCCGAAGGCGCCAGAACGCAAACTGCCTGTCGTTTACGGGGAGAGACATGCGTCAACATGGTGGGGTTGACAATATATATGTTTTGGTTTGTCATCCCGTAGATCTCGCCTTTTCACCCTACCGTGGCACGACGCGACCCGGATGTCCCGACCTGCCTGAGGAGTTGCCCCAATCGTCTGCGCGAGGATGCAGATCAACGCGCCGAGAGCAAAACGGGCTGCAACCGCACAAAGAATAAATCTTAACCACCCGGAGAGCATTAGAGTGACTGGTCAGTCTGGATTGATCTGTCACTCTAACGAGGGAGTATGACTGAGGACAGGTACGACAAAAAAGCCGCCATCGCCGCCCCTGCCGTCAGGCTCTTCACCGAGAGAGGCATCCACGGCACCCCCACATCGCTCATCGCACGCGAGGCCGGCATCTCGAACGGGACGCTCTTTCACTACTTCCCGACGAAAGAGGATCTCATCACCTTCGCCTACCGTGAGATCAAAGGCCGGATGGAAAAAGAGATCGGCAGGGGAATCGGTGAAGAACGGAGAGACAAAGAGATGATGCGGTGAGTCTGGCGAGGCGCAATCCTCTGGAGGGTCGAGCATCCCGACGATTACCTGTTCGTCCGGCAGCTCTGCTCGTCTCATCTCATCAGAAAACCGCCCCCCGAAGAGATCCTGAAGGACGCCCCGGCCGCGTTCGAGGCGCTCGCCGGAATCATCCGCAACAGCTGCCTTGGGGATGTTCCAGTCGAGGTTGCGTTCTCGATCATATGCTCTCCGATCGACGCAGTTGTCGGTTCGATCATCGATTCCGGCAGAGACCTGGATCGGGACCGGCTGATCGACGCCTCGTTCGAGATCATATGGAGGGGGCTGACGGGAGAATGACAGTTCTTCAAAAGAGGGGATATTGATATGCTGTATCGGACGATGAAGAAGACCGGCGACGACCTCTCGGTACTGGGTTTCGGCTGCATGAGGCTGCCGACGAAGGGTATAGGAGGCATCGACGAAGAGCGGGCGATACGCCAGATCAGGTATGCCGTCGACCACGGGGTAAACTACCTCGACACCGCGCTGATATACCCGGGAAGCGAGCAGGTGCTCGGCCGCGCGCTTGCCAATGGTTACCGGGAGAAGGTCAAACTGGCGACAAAACTGCCTCATATGCTCGTTCGTTCTCGCGAAGATATGGACAGGATGCTCGATCTCCAGCTCAGGACACTGAAGACGGACCATATCGACTACTACCTCGTTCACAGCCTCACAAGTGGTGAGGGCTGGAAGAAGATGATGGATCTCGGCGTCGCGGATTTCCTTGATGCGGCGAAGGCGGATGGGCGGATCGTGAACGCGGGCTTCTCATCGCACTGCGGTGTTAGGGCATTCAAAGAGATCGTCGGCGGCTACGACTGGGACTTCTGTCAGATCCAGTATAACTACCTCGACGAGACGAACCAGGCGGGAACCGAGGGACTCATGTATGCGGCATCAATTGGGCTCGGCATCGTCATCATGGAGCCGCTCCGGGGCGGCTACCTTGCGAAGGACCCGCCGCCCGCGCCGGTGCAGGCCGTCTGGGACGCGGCCGACGTGAAGAGAACCCCGGCCGAGTGGGCGCTCCGGTGGGTCTGGAACCACCCCGAGGTCACGGTGGTCCTCTCGGGGATGAACGACGAGCGGCATATCGAGGAGAACATCCGGATCGCCGACGAAGCCCGCCCGAACACTCTCACCGAGAAGGAACTCGAGATCGTCGGCCGGGCAGCGGAGGCGTATCGCAGCCTGAACAGGGTGGGCTGCACCGGATGCCGGTACTGCATGCCCTGCCCGGCGGGCGTAAACATCCCCGGATGCTTCGAGGCCTACAACACCGGCGGGGGTGCGCTCCAGTCGAAGGTGATGTACCAACTCCGCATCGGGGGAAAGATGGATGGAGCAGAACCGGCGTATGCGTCGTTGTGCAAGAACTGTGGCAAATGCGTGAAGGTATGCCCTCAACACCTCCCTATCCCGGAGCACCTTTCGGAGGTCGCGAAGGAGTATGAGACCATCGGCGCCCGGATCATGGGAGGCGCAACAGCCTATGCCCTCAGGCTCATGCGCTGGAATACGCTGAGGAAAATCTGAAGCGGCAGGACACAGGGTTCCGGGGAGATGGATCAGAACATTAATCCGCGCCGCGCCGGAACTGAGCCGTATGGATACAGCACTGCGCGATACCTACATCCGGCTCCACGAACGTTACTTCCCGGGAACGGAACTCCCGATCACGTTCGAGGTCGGGGGCTCGACAGACGGAGTGGAGAAGGCCCCCACCCCGAAAGGCTGGAAGTGCTTCGTCTGCGATCTTGTAAAGGTGAGAAACGGAAAGAGCCTTGCCTTCTCCGAGGACTCGATCGGGTGTCGCGGGGGGAGGTTCTACCTCGGCTACGAAGCCGAACGGTTCCCCGACTTCCGCTACTTCCTCTCCACCGGAAAGCCCGATGTCGTCGAAGGGGAGCGCTACAAGCAGACGCCCGAGATCGTGGACGAACTCGACCGGGGAGCTGTCCGGATACCGACGAAGGGAAAGACCATCACGTTCAAACGCTGGGACAACCTCACGGATGCGGACAACCCCGACGCCGTCGTCTTCTTCGCCCGGCCGGAAGCGCTCTCCGGCCTCTTCACGCTTGCAAACTTCGACCGGCCCGACCCGAACGGGGTCATATGCCCCTTCGGCGCCGGGTGCAGCTCGATCTTCTACTACCCCTGGCTTGAGCAGCAGAAGGAGGAGCCGAAAGCGGTGTTCGGTATGTTCGATCCCTCAGCACGGCCCTGCGTTCCGGTGGACGTCCTGACGATGGCTTTTCCCATGAAAAAGTTCGAGCGGGTGATCGGTTTCATGGAAGAGAGTTTCCTCATAACAGACACCTGGGAGAAGGTGATGAAGAAGATCGCCCTGAGCAATAAGCGGGCGGCATGACCCGCGCTCCCGCACCGTAGAAGAGGGGGGGAGAGTTCACCCTCCCGGTTCTATCCTGTGCATCAGGCAGCGGGGGCATCTTCCGGCGCCCCTCCGTCGAAAAGCTGCATGCGGATCGCTTCGGCAAGATTGCCGACTATCAGGAAGAGGAGTGTATCACCGGCCTCGATGGTTGTGCTGCCGGACGGGACAAAGCGCTCCCCACCCTTTTCCAGCAGGATGATGAGAGCGCCTTTCGGCAGTCCGAGATCGACGACCTGTTTTCCAACCGCATATGCACCCTGGGGGATGACCAGTTCGAGCAGTTCGCTCGGTGCGTCGGGACTGACCTCGAACTCACGCGAAAGACTGCGCGTCTCATAGAGAGGGGCGGCAAGACCAAACCACCGTGCGACCGTGGGGATCGACGTTCCGTGAACGAGTGCCGAGACAAGGACGATGAAGAAGACGATGTTGAAGATCATATCCGCATCCGGCACTCCCGCTACGAGAGGGTAGGTCGCAAGGATGACCGGGACGGCGCCCCGCAACCCCACCCAGGAGACCAGGCCCTTCTCGTTCATCGGCATCTTCCAGGGAAGCAGCGTGATCAGGACGGCAATCGGCCGGGCTACCAGGAGCAGGAAGAAGGCGGTGAGGAGACCGGGGACGATCACCGGCACGAGCTCTGAAGGGAA
>JAAZGM010000145.1 GCA_012511245.1 Methanomicrobiales archaeon
GCGATCTGCTGGCGGGCGAGGGAGAGCATCTCCGTATAGAACGTGAAGAACGAGAAGAAGAAGAAGACTGAAAAGAATCCGATCCTTGCATCCGTCTGTTTTTCGACTGCCCGGTACAGGCCGAGCGGCACGAGCGCAAAGAGGAGCGGGTAGAGGATCTTGAAGACCCAGATAGGATCCATATTACCTATGAGTGAGTAGATGGGGACGAGTGCAACGACGGAGAGCATCCCGTTTGTGTTGTACGGGATGGTCATATCCCAGATCCCCGATGTCAGCACGCCGTTTACGAGGTGAAGTTCGTGGTGGATATCGTAGCCCCAGATATACCCTGATATCAGCGCGGTGTGGTAGAGAAGCGCCAGAGCGATGGCGTATACCCCGAGTGGGTAGCAGGATTTCGGGATGAAGCGATCGAACCCGACTGCGAGGCCGATGATGGCGATGAAGGCAAGGAGCAAGAAGAGGAGTGTGACCATATGGTGGGCATCGCGCATGTATGTCCCGATGATCGCAAGGAATGGGAGCAGTATCAGGAACGGCACTGCCGGAGAGATGGGGATGGTCAACCCCGGGTTTTCGCCGGTGCGCCCGGCATCCTGTCTGAGTGCGAGATAGAGCAGGACCTGCATGACGATGACGAGCGAGAGGAGAAGGATTGCAAACGAGAACGGTTGTGTATACCCAAGAAGTGGATACACGAAGTTGGCCGCAAGGCCGGTGAGCATGACAACCACAAGGCTCAGCCCTGTGGAGTAGAGCACCGTCTCGATGGCGCCGAGATCGTGGAGTTTGAGCGCTTTCAGCACGAGGATTCCGGGAAAGAAGGTGAGGTACAGGAATGCCAGCCCTTCTCTTGCGATCGGCACGCAATGTCCGGCGAGATCGAGGGCGACCACCCCGAGAAAGATGATCTGGACTGCCTGGAATGTCCAGAAGAATGTTCTGGTATTCCAATCATTCATCCTGAATGGATCTGGCAGGTGTATGCTACTCATGTTCTGTCTCCGGTCAGCTATATGCATGGGCGTCGGGCCCTTCCCTCTGGCGGTATCCGGCAGGCTGCGTGCTGCATCAGTGCATCATCTCCCCGATCAATCTATTAATGTGTTATGTCGGCCTGAACCCGGCCCCGGGTGGGTGGTCCGGGTCATTGCTTCTTCACGGCGGCGGGAGCGGCATCAGCAGGCATATCGCGAACACCTCCCCTTCCCCGGGTGGGTGCCAGTTCGCTGTAGACCGCAAGGAGTGACCGCACTATCGTTGGCCAGGCCATATCCGTCTTCAGTTTCACATACCCCTGTTCTCCCATGCGGCGGCATGCCCCCGGATCCCTCAGCAGGCGAACGATGGCGGCTGCCAGAGCTTCCGGGTCCCGCGGCGGCACGATGTACCCGGTCTCCCCATCATCGACGATCTCGGGGAGGCTCCCTACATCTGTCGCCACCACCGGCCGCCGGAATCCGTATGCGGTCGGTATGACTCCGCTCTGGGATGCTTCGAGGTATGGGAGCGCCACGATGCTTGCCTGCTGGAAGAGTCGGGCGCCTTCCCCGTACGGTATCCGGTAGTTATAGACCTCGAACGCATCCCGCCCGGCCATTGCCTTCTCGTACCTGCTGAAGTCCTCGCCCGTTCCTGCTATGACGATCCGGGCGTCCGGGATCTCCCGGGTTATGAGCGGTTCAGCCTGGATCAGGTGATCGAGCCCTTTGTAGCGGTGGATACGGCCGAAGAAGAGAACCCGGCGACCGTCAGGTTCCAGGCCTTCCCGCTTAAACGCCATAAACGGCGCCACCTCGTGCTCACCGATGGGGATGACGTGCACGTTCTCCTCCGGAACGCGGTAGTTCTTCACCAGGGTGTCCCTGAGAACCTTCCCGTGAACGAAGATCCGGTCGGGCATGACCCTTGATATGAAGAGGGTGAGCCGGTAGAGGAGTGAACCCGCGTCAAGGAGGCGATCTTCACCCGGGTGGGGTTCGATATCGTGAAATGTCGCTACAAGCGGGTACTTCCGGAGCATCAGGAGGAGCGGGCAGAGCAGGGGGTTGTTCACCTGGAAGTGGACGACGTCGGGCTCGAAGGCATCGATCGCGGAGACGATGCCCTTGAGCATCGGGTAGCACGACGGCCCCAACCTCCCGGCGTGCCGTGAGTAGCCGAAGATATGGACCTTCACGGCCGGGTCGATGCTCTCTACATACTCTTCCGACCTGTAGTCGGGGAGGAGGAGGAGCACCTCGGTATGCCGGGCAAGTTCGTTTACCATCTGGATGGTGTAGTCATAGAACCAGAAAGTCAGGCATGCCACTCGCATAGCGGCTCACTCTATGAGGATGCCCTATATAGAAGTTGTGTTGCGGGGCGCTGTTGGGCGGATGAACCCTTCCGGGGTGCACGTAAGCCCGCCAGAATCTTTTCGTGCGCTGGTCATCTGAAGGCACCGTCTCTGTGGACATCCTGCCGTATCAGTCCCCTGTGGAGTCTCGTGTCTGCAGAAGGCATGATATCTACGTTATTTCATGATATCGCTCCATACTACGGCGGAGAATGACCATACCGTGCCGGCGCATGAGATCATATCTCTATCTGCCCCGGTTGGGAGCGTTCTGTAATCAGTCTTCAACGGCGAGGAATTTTGAAAAGCGCGATTATTTATGTCATTCGATTTTAATCCGAGTGATCACATAATATCTTTTTGTTAAGATCGATCTCCAGTATGTCACGATATCTCATCACTTAATCGCGGCATTACGGCCTATATTGATGATAACGCTCTCAGAGGCATTTTATTTATATAATAAAATATTTATATTTTCATTAAAAGACGGTAGTGATACCTCACAGAGAGGCTGAATGGCATGATAGACAGGCAGAATATATTGAGACTGGCTGCAGCACTGTTGATGTGTTGCCTTATCATCCCGGCGATCTCACCGGTCAGTGCAGC
>JAAZGM010000146.1 GCA_012511245.1 Methanomicrobiales archaeon
CCCTGGAGGAAATATACCCGGGGAGGCTATCGGAACACACCCCCTGGAGGAAATATATCTAGAGAAGATATCGGAATAAAACATCAGAAAAGCGTATCGGGAGAAGTGGGAGGAAGATCAGGTCGAACAATTATCTTCTTCTCCCCGGATCTATTCAACTGCTCTCCTCCTCTTTCTGTCCTCACACTCTTCTTTTTCCCTCTCCCCCCTTCTTTCTGTCCTCTCCCTCTTCTTTTTCCCTCTCTACCCTTCTTCCTGTCCTCTTCCCCTCTTTCTTTCTTTTCCCTCCTCTTTCTGTCCTCTCCCTCCTCTTTCTGTCCTCTCCCTCCTCTTTTCTCCCTCTCCACCTTCTTTCTATCCTTTTCCTCCTCTCTTTTCTTATTTCCCCCTCTTTTTCTGTTCTTTTCCCCTCCACTTTTCATTCTTTCCCCTCCTCCATTTTCCTCCCTCCCCTGTATGCCCTCCGATTCTCCATGCGAAACAAAGGGGTCAGGGATCGATCTCCTTCAGGCGGGGGATAGAATGAAGTAAAATACGTGGTACAGGGGTACTGGAAGATCACATGGACAGCAGCCATCTTAAACCGCTTACTGTAACCGGTGCCGTCATCACCGTCTCTTCGACCCGGAAACCTGAGACCGACGCCAGCGGGAAGGCGCTCATCGACCTCCTCTCGGCCGTGGATATCGAAGTGACCCATTACTCCATCGTCCCTGACGACCGGGAGCGGATCCGCTCTGAAGTCCTCATGGCGATTTCGCGTGCAAACTGCGTCATCGTCACCGGGGGCACCGGGCTCACGCCGGACGACGTGACAATCGAGGCCGTCGCACCGCTCCTTGAGAAGACGATAGAAGGGTTCGGGGAACTCTTCCGCCTCAAGAGTTACGAAGAGATCGGGACGGCCACGATCCTCTCGCGGGCGCTTGCCGGGGTTATCGGCGGCCGAACAGTCTTCTGCATCCCGGGTTCGACGAAAGCGGTCACCCTCGCCGCAAGAGAGATCATCATCCCTGAGATCCGGCATATCCTGACTCACGCCGGGGCGGGCAAGCGGTAACAGATCAACACATCCGACCAACCCACAAGACCGACGAACCGGCGGGTATCGCCGTCTCATGCAAAACTGCGGAGGTTGTTGGGGGGGATGGGATGCAGGATCAGCGGTAGACGTCGAGGAGTGCCACCCGCTCGATGACCAGTTCGCGGAACCGCCCCTCGCCGACAACTGCGATCTCTTCAGGGGTGATCGAGAAGAGATCCGCAAGGTGTGCCCGCTTCGCGGGATCGATCTCCTCCCATCCCGGTTCATCGGAGACGATCCTCACCAGATCGGCAAGGCGTTCCCGCACACCGGGTGCCGGTGGGCAGACGGCGATGTACGACCGGTTCTGGCCGGGATGGATCCCGAACGACGAAGCCACCTGACACTGCCGGGTTCCTGCGGCGTAGAGGAGCGCCTCCATCTCAAACGAGTTCGCGATCGGATCCCCGCCTGCCCAGGACCGCCGGGCATGCCGGAGCGCCGCCTCGACGTGATCCCGCCCGGCCAGGCGGTCGGCGTCGAAGAGGATGATGTGAGTCTCGAACTCGTCGGCGATCGCCCGGATCTCCCGGAGGAATGCGGCGTTGTCATCGATCGTGAAACGCGCCCGGTATAGCTCGCATGGTATATCTGCCATATTCTTTCACCCGAACCGGGAGAGGGTCGACTGCTCCTCGCCACTCTCCCCGATCTCCTCCCGCACTCCCTCGAGTTGCTCGAAGATCTGTGCGGCGATCCCCTGCCCGAGGATCTTTCCAACCTTCCCGGGTCCGGCTTCCCGGAGCGCCTCGATCGAGTCGATGCCGTTGTTGAAGAGCCGGCGTGCCCTGACCCGGCCGATACCGCGGAGTTTGATGAGCGGCAGGAGCTCCTTCTTGATACCGTGCTTCGTCCGGAGTTCCATCTCCTCGATGGGGGTCTTGAGGTGCGGGGCAAAGAGGCCGGCGAGGTGGCGGGACGCGTGAACCAGCCAGGCCACGCTCTCCACCATCCCGTAGACATCGCCCGGCCCGACACCGTAGCGCTCGCAGATCACATCCTCGCCCACCTCGTCCGCCCAGTCGGCGAGGAGGAGTGCGGTCTTGAGGCTCCGGTCGAACTCCTCGCCCGCGTCCCAGGGGATCTCCATCCAGAGTTCGTCCCGGTGGTCGGCGAGGAACCGGTCGAGGGCATACATGTCGTTTCTGCGGACAAAGAGCGTCGGCATATCCGGCGTCGTGCAGAGGAGGTGGAGGAACCCGATATCGGTATACTCTTTCTGACCGGTCATCGCGTTCACGATCACCTCGGCGCTCCGGGGGTCGATGTAGAGCCGGGAGACGAGCGATCCGTACTCCGTGGCCTCGAGCCACTCCCCCACCTCGGTGATCATCTCCGCTTCGCGCAGGAACTCAAGCACCCGCTCGACAGCCCGTTTGAGCGCGCGCGGGCTCTCGCCCTGGTAGGCGTAGAACGTCCCGTCCATGAACCCGGTCACCTCCCCCCTCTCGCGGGCAAACCCGGTCGCGATGAGCGAGAGGATGTGGGTGCAGAGGACCGCTTCGTCCGCGCACCGGCTCCGGAGATCCTCCGCCGCCGCCTCGATGTAGTACTCGAAGAGTTCGTCGACCATCTCCTCGGACTTCGCGATCAGGACGGCCTCGCCGTAGGGGTCGAGGTGCGGCCGCCCGGCCCTGCCCGCCATCTGCCGGTACTCCCGGACCGGGATCGGCATCATCCCCTCCCCGGCGCTGAACCGGAGGTAGTCGCGGACGATCACCCGTCGGGCGGGAAGATTCAGGCCGGCCGCAAGGGTCGGGGTGGAGGATATGACCTTGATCTGTCCTTCCCGAAACCCCGCCTCAACGATCCCGCGCTCCTCCCGCGAGAGCCCCGCGTGATGGAACGCCGCTCCCTGTGCGACGCAGGCGGCGAGGATCCTCCCCATATCGGTCGATGCGTTCGAGCGTATCTTATCGGCGTAGCCGGCGAGGATCGGGTTTGCGAGTTTCAGCCCGGATGCCGCGCGCTTCGCGAACGCTTCGGCGTTCTTGCGGGAACTGACGAAGACCAGGCACTGGCCACCCTCCGCGACCGTGTCGAGGACGAGATCGAGATCCTCGTACTTGCTCTTGCGCTCAACCTGACGGACATCGTCGGCAAACTGGATGCTGTCCTCGAAGAAGACTCCCTCCCGGAGGTCGACCGGCCGCCAGTCGCTCTCGACGAGTTCGGCGTCGAGCCACCCGGCGAGGTCGGCGGGGTTCCCGATGGTCGCCGAGAGGGCGATGATCTGCATACCCGGGTTCTTGTGCCGGAGCTTTGCGATCACCATCTCAAGCGTCGCCCCCCTCGACGGATCGTCGATAAGGTGCGCCTCGTCGAGGACGAGCAGGCTGATCTCCGAAAGCCACGGCGTCCGGTTCCGGAGGAGCGAGTCGACCTTCTCGCTCGTCGCGACGATGATATCGTTTCTCCCGAGATAGTCGTCCCTCCGATCGAGGTCGCCGGTGGCGATCCCGACCCGGAGACCCTTCCCCGAGAACTCCTCGAACTTCTCGCTCGCGAGCGCCCGCAGGGGAACGATGTAGAGGCACTTCCCGCCCCTCGCCACCTGGTGGTGCATCGCCATCTCGGCGACCAGGGTCTTGCCGCTCGCCGTCGGTATGGCGATGAGGAGGTTCTTCCCCGAAAAAAGCCCTGCTTCGACACATGCCGCCTGCGGCGGATAGAGTTCCATGATCCCGCCATCATTGTAACAGCGGGCGAGATCCGGCGGGATGGGGAGGTCGGCTATCTCCATATATACCCCTTCATTTCCACTGCAAACTCTATATCATCATGACGGTATGGGCAGGATCGTTCCAGCCCCGTTGCATCACGAGTAATACTCCAGCATCGCCTGTTTGGCTTCTTTCTTCCTCCGATCGAGGAATGAATAGACGTTCTCGTGGGGCACACCCTGGATCAGCATCTCCACCGCCTTTCTCGCGGTATCGTTCTGTTCGGGAAGGCCGATGATCGCGACGGTCTTTCCATGGACCGAGATCTCGGTGTTCGTCATATCCTCGATCTGGGCGCGGGAGGTCCCCGCCTTCCCGATGATCCGGCCGCGGAGCCGTTCGAGGTTCCGGGCCGTGTCGGCGAGATCGGCGAGGTTGATGATTTCGAGCATCATATCCTCGTCATCAAGCAGTCGGAACGCACGTTCCGGTGAGAATCCCCGGTTGATTGCCTGGACGACGCTCGTTGCCGTCATCACGGCGATGGGGTCCTCCCCCTCGATCGCCACCGTTCCCTCCTCGCTGTCGATGTGGAGGGTTATCCCGGTCTTCTCTTCGATCTCGCGCTTCGTGGACCCGCTCTTGCCGATGAGCACGCCGAGTCTTATGGATGAAACTTTTAGCTCCTGTCTGGTCATGATTCTCCTGTCTCCCGGTGGCTATCTCCCGGTCTCCTTACTGCCGGCGATCGCGCCGACGATCTCCCGCTCGTCCTGCACGTCGCAGTAACGGGAGAAATATCTGTTGATGTTCTTGATATCCCGGAGCAGGAATGCGCCTGCCCTCGGGTGATCCAGGGTGACCGCCTGCCCCATATCGATCAGGTATGGTTTCTCATGGTAGAGGATATTGTATTCGGAGAGATCGGCATGGACAAGGCGGGCCTCCTGGTAGAGCAGCCTGACGTAGCCGAGGATCTGCTGGTACACGGCACCGTAATCCGCAACCTCGGCGTTCCGGAGCTGTGGATATGCCCTCTCCTCCTCCCCGAGGAACTCCATTAAGAGGATGTTTCGGTCGAACGCGAGGGGTTCGGGAACCGGGATCCCTGTGTCATATGCCCGGGAGAGGTTGCTGAACTCCTTCTTCGTCCAGGCAAAGACGATGCCCTTCCTGGATCCCCGGACGCTCGAGAACCGTCGGTCTCCCGCGAGATAATCGGTCATCGCCTTGAAGTTCGCCGTCTGGATGCGGTAGATCTTGATCGCGATCCCTCTTCCGTCCCGCTCCCCGTAGAAGACATTCGCCTCCTTCCCGGTGCTGATCGGGCCGCCGATGACGGATATCAACTTCCTGTGGACGAGTTTGTAGAGGGCGATCAGCGTGACCTCATCAAAGACATCGGAGCGTACCTTCACGGTATCGGCATCCTTTATCCGGACGCCCATCGCCTCGATCTCGCGGTCGAACCGATCGTACTCTTCATCGCGGCCCACGGTCAGATCACCTGCTGCAGACGTAGTCGTGGATGGGGGCGAGGATATCGCTGAGGTGGGCGGCCGCTGCCGTCTTCAGGTCGAGCGGATGGATCTCGCCTGCGGCGTAGGCGCGTTCGAGATCCTCGTATGCGGCAAACTCCCGATCGCCGCCGAACTTCGCGGGCCGGCGGATGACGACCGTCCCGGCCCGGGGGAAGACGTGGTAGCGCAGGATCTCAAGCACCGGGTTGTTCTCGACCTCGGGCGGGCAGAACGCTTTCTTCATCTTCCGCTGAATCTCTTCTTCGGAGTCGGCGACCGATATGACGTTACCCGCCGATGACGACATCTTCTTCCCGTCAAGGCCGTTGATGATCGGCGTGTGGATGCAGACCGGCGCCGGATACCCGATCGAGGGGAGGTGCTCACGCGCAAGCATGTGAATCTTGCGCTGGTCGATCCCGCCGACGGCGGCGTCCACCTCAAGCGTCGCGATATCGACCATCTGCATGATAGGGTAGACCATCTGCGAGACGGTCGGGTTGTCCATCTGCCGCCCGACCTCGTCCATGCTCCTCTTCGCCCGGTTGAGGGTGATCGCCTGGGAGAGCTCGAGGACGGCAAGTTCGTACTCCGGCGTGAGCTGGACGTCCGAGCCGAGGACGTATTTTGCCCCGCGAAGGCCGAGTTTCTCGAAACAGAGGCGGTTGTAGTCGGCGATCTCCCTGATCTCCTCCATCGTTCCCTTGCGGTTCAGGAATGCGTGAAGATCGGCGATGAGCACGACCACCTCGAACCCCGCCTGCTCGAGGTCCATCAACTTGTTCACCGTCACCATGTGGCCGAGGTGGATCTCCCCGCTCGGCTCGTAGCCGGTGTAGACCCGCCTGACCGGACGGTCGATGAGCGCACGCAATTCCTCGTCGGTGACGACTTCCACGGTATTCCGGGTCGCCAGTTCATACGGATCCATTAAAAATAGTGGGTCTGCCGGGGAGTTAATCCTTCTTCCTCCCCCGTCCTGCATTCACCTGATGGCGACGAAGTTGAGCGCTTCGTTGGTCATCCGGATGGATTCCTGCGGATCCTTCACCGTTCCCATCATGGCGCGGATGCAGTCGACGTTCTCGGGGATGACGTCGGCCTCCTGGTGGATGGCCTGGAAGCAGTAGAACTCCTTCCCGTCAAGCACCGAGACTGACTCCTCGAAGATCCCGTTCTCCCAGACGTCCGCCCTCGGCCGCCTGAGATCCTGGGCGTACTCCCGGAGCTGGGCGTTGCTCTTGATCCCGGTATCCTTGCGGACGATCCCGATCCGGCTGTGGTTCTTGAAGACCTGCAGCACCTCATCACGGGTGGTCTCCTTCTTCAAGTCCATCTGGATCGCGTGCATGTGCATGAAGGTCGTCGGGACGATCATCGCAAGGGTGACGATGTTGATGTGCGGGAGAACCGTATTGACGTCGGGGCCGTGGTGGCTCGGGATGGTCGCCGGGTTGAGGACGGTGGCATCCACGGGCCCCCGCTTGACGTCGCCCGGGTCTGATGCCCGGCGGACCATCACCGCCCTGACCCGCTCGACGCCGAAGGCCTGGTCCAGGGTGTGGATGATCCGGACGAGCCCGGTGGAGTTGCACGAGACGATCCGGGCAAACCGGTGCTCCTGTGCCTCTTTATAGTTCACATGGGCATTGAACGAGAATCCGGCGACTTCATGCGCTTCGCCGCCCTGGAAGATTGCTTTCTTGCCGAGCTTCTCATAGATCGGCCTGTTCTTCTCGCCAACGCCGCCAGGGGTGGCGTCCACGATGATGTCGGCGGCCTTGAACATCGCCTCGACATCGCCGGCGATCTCAATCCCGGCCTTCTCAAACGCCGCTTTCTTTCCGAGATCTGCGATGTAGAGGGGGTATCCGCGCTGTTTTGCGATATATGCGTCCGCTGAGACGCTCGTCTTTGCGACCCCCACCACTTCCATATCAGGCTGTGCGGTTACTGCATCGGCTACCCGTTTGCCGATGGTGCCGTAGCCATTGACTGCGACTTTGATCATGCATGATGGAATACAGAACAAAAACTAATAAAGGTTGCTGGTTTGCAAAGAAATC